>NZ_CAKJTR010000164.1:0-10535 GCF_917627355.1 Protofrankia sp. Cj3
CAGGTTGTCTTGCTGGGCCATCGTTCGTGTCGGCCGTCAGCTATCAGGCGTGTCGGGGAGTGCCCGGCGCCAGGACTGTGGATGAAGGAGCCGGGTTGGGTGTGGGTATCGCGGAGAGCCACTGTGGTGGGCGGCGACCGGCGAGCCGGGCTGCCCATGCATCGCGCGGCAATGCATGGGCAGCGATGACACGAGGTCCGTATCCCGGCCCCGTGGCAGCGCGCCCCCTGTTGCCAGGCGCTCTTAGCCGGCTGAGTAAGGTGGACAGACAACGCGGTGGGTGAGTGCCCGCCGGGGGTGCTGCCGCGCGATCAGATGATCATAATGCCATTACCCGGCTGCCTAGGGCCGGTGGTCCGTTCCCGCCAGACACACAAAATTCCGCCGGCTCCGGACGAGAGTGTCCAGTTTCGGGGATCATGCGGCGTTCGTCCGGGGAATCCATTAGGGTTTGTCCACATTAGTAAAAATTAAAGCAGGGTTATCTATTATCTGCATAGATCTAGGTGGCTGTGATGAGATCGAACGAGCGTGGTGCGAGTGGACGGCACTCCGGGCGACGGGCGGGCCCGAACCGACATCCGGGCTGTGCCGGTGGATCCGAACTGACCTGAACTGGTTGGCTGCCCAATCATGGTCCAGGTCGGAGACGATCCACGCGACGGACATCTAGCCCTGCCCCGACCAGCGGAACAGCCGAGGGATCGGGCCGAGTTCGTTCGGCAGCTCTACGCCGAGCACGGCGCCCCGTTGCTGTCCTACGTACTGCGGCTGACGGTCGGTGACCGGTATCGCGCGGAGGACATCGTCCAGGAGACGTTGCTGCGGGCTTGGCACAATGCGGAGGCATTGACCCCGGAGCGGGGTTCCGTACGTGGTTGGCTCATGCGGGTTGCACATAATGTCACAGTCGATGGTTACCGCGCGAAGCGGGCGCGGCCAACCGAAGTGAACCAGGACGACGCCGCGGAGACCGCCGTCTGGGACCGTTCTGAGGAGGTTTTGACCGCACTTGAAGTTAAACGGGCGCTGTCCCGTCTCACCCCCGAGCACCGTGCCGTCCTCATAGAGGTGTACTTCAAGGACAGGACAGCTGTAGAAGCTGCTCGTGTCCTGGGTATTCCGGTCGGTACGGTCAAGTCGCGGATCCACTATGCGTTACGGACTCTTCGACTTGCGTTCGATGAGGGGCGGGAGTTGGCTGTATGACCACCGATGTGGAGTACCGCCGTGCGCTCGGCGCCTACCTGCTCGGGGCGCTTGAGCCCGAGGAGGAGGCGCGGCTTGAGGAGCATGTGCGCTCCTGCGAGTCGTGCCATGCCGAGTTGCTTGATCTGGGCGACACCGTCGCGGATCTGGCGGCTGGCACCATGACCGAGGAGGATGAGGTTGTGGGCCTGCCGGCGCCGGACACGATCCCGGCCGGCCCACCGCTGGCCGGTCTGCCGCCGAATGCTCTGCCACGACGGCTGTTGTTCGCGGTTGCTGCCGCGGCCGCAACCGGTGTGGCGACTGCGGGCGCGGTCGGTTTCGCTATGGGTAACTCCAACAGTGCCGCGCCGGTGCCGGTGGCCGCGCCCACACCGTCCGTCGGCGTCCGTACTGTGGAGGGCAGCGATACCAAGACAGCTGTCACCGGCCGGGCCGTACTCACCCCGGCTGTCTGGGGAACCGGAATTCAGCTTACGGTAGCAGGTACCCAACGCGCTGTTGCCGCTGGAGAGCGTTGCAGGCTCGTCGCGGTTTCCCACAAGGGAATCCAGGACATCGCCGGCACCTGGGTCGTACCACCCCACTCACCCACGCCCGCGGGCGAACGTATCAGTGGGGCTGTCGGTATTCCCATAGAACACATCGCCACACTTATGATTATTACGCCTGATGGTCAGGAGATCTTGGCGGTGCCCGTGTAACCGGCCGCGCCGGCCGGGGACGGACCGGCGCTTGGTGGCGGCCTCGGCACCGTGCCGAGGCCGCCACCAGCGGTCTTTTCCCGGATTGCCAGCGTCGTGGCCGTTCGCTGGCGCCCTCGTCACACGGGGCCGGGTCGGTACGGCGCCGGCTGTGGGTCCGTTCCATCGCATGCGCGCCTCCCGCGCCTGCGCCGCCGGGTTCACGACGCAGGCGCGGGAGCATCACTGGAACAGTTCCTCGACTGTCGGGACAGGGATGAAGCCGCACTGGACGAGTTGGGCCTGCCGCCGGCTGACGAGCTGGGCGCGGCCCGGGGGAAGCGTCCGGGGCCGGACGTCGCCGAGGAACGTACCCTCGTCCCGGGGACATGACATCAACAGCGCTGGCGTGCCGAGATCCCACAGCCGACGCATGATCGGGTCGTACATCGCCCGTGATGCGCCCGCCGCGGCCCGGGAGATGATGAGATGCAGGCCGATGTCGGCTCCCTGGGGAAGCAGGTCCAGCAACGGTTCCAGCGGAGTCGTCATTCCGCTTGACACCAGGTCGTAGTCGTCGACGACGACGAACAACCGCGGTCCTATCCACCAGTCGCGCCGCCGCAGCCGATCGGGAGTGATCTCCGGGCCTGGCAGCCGGGCGCGCAGCGTTTCGCTGGCTTCGCGGATGATCTGTCGCAGGGCGTCGCTCGACACGGCGTAGCCGAGCTGGCGCTCTGGCGTCACCATGGAGAAGAGGTCTCGCCGGTAGTCGGCCAACATGATCCGTGCTTCCGCGGTCGAGTACCGTTTCTCGACGGCTTGTGCGACGAGGCGCAGGAGGTTCGTCTTCCCCGCGCCCGCGTCACCGATCACGATCAGATGGGCGGATTCGCTGAAGTCGTGGAACACCGGTTCAAGCCGATGTTCGTCGAGACCGATGGCCATCCGCAGGTCGCCGTCGGGCGGGGGCAGCTGCTCGGCGTCGAGGAGGTTGGGCAGCAGCCGTACCGCTGGGGCGCTCGGGCCGGGCCAGGCCTGGAGCACCGCGTCCACCACGGCCCGGGTTGCGATAGCAAGATCGTTAATGGTCGTCGAGGAGTCGAGGCGCGGCAGCGCGGAGAGGAAATGCAGCGCTTCGGACGTCAGGCCCCGGCCGGGCGTCGCGGGCACGTTCGCGGCGGCTCGGCTGCCCACCTCGGAGTCGAGCGTGTCGCCCAGGTGCAGTTCGAGTCGGCTGCCGATCAGGTCCCGCATGCCTGGCCGGATTTCCGACCAGCGTGCGGCGGAAATGATCAGATGCACGCCGTAGTTGAGGCCGCGGTTGGCGAGGTCTGACAGCACTGGCTCGAGCTGTTCGAACTCCTGGCGGAGGGTGAACCAGCCGTCGATCACGATGAAGACGTCCCCATACGGGTCTTCCTGGTAGCCGCCGTCACGGCGCAGCTGTCGATAGTCCGTCATGGACGCGAGGCTGTGGTCGGCGAAGAGCCGTTCGCGAGCGGTGAGCAGGCCGGACACCTCGGCCACGATGCGGGTGACCCGGTCGACGTCGAGCCGGGAGGCGACGCCGCCGACGTGTGGCAGGTCGGCGAGCCCGCCGAGCGCACCACCACCGAAGTCGAGGCAGTAGAACTGCACCTGCCGTGGGGTATGGGTCAGCGCCAAACTGAGGATCAGGGTGCGCAGCAGGGTGCTCTTCCCACTCTGCGGTGCCCCGACCACACCGACGTGGCCGGCGCCCCCGGCGAGGTCGACCATGAGCAGGTCACGCAGGCCGTCGAACGGCCGGTCGACGATGCCGATCGGCACTGACAGTTCGGACCGATCCGGTCGACTCAGCGGTACCAGGCCGTGTTCCGGATCCGGGGCCAGCGGCGGCAGGAGCTGGTCCAGAGTGGGCGGGTTGGCCAGCGGCGGGAGCCAGATCTGGTGGGCTGGTGGCCCTTCGCCCTGCAACCGATCCAGGATGATCTGAATGAGGGGCTTGCCGGGCGGGTTGGCATCGGACACGTCCGGTTGCTGATCGGCGTGATCCACTGAAGGCGGCAGCGTAGGCGCCATGTAACCGGCGGCGAACGCGGCCACCTGCCGGCTGGCGGCCGCGCGACTGGCGCTGACGGTGGTGGCCCGGTGCGGTGCGGAGACATAGGCCGCCCGGAAACGGATCAGAGTCGACGTGTCGGTTTTGAGATACCCGTTGCCGGGCGCCGACGGCAGCGTGTATGCGTCGGGCAGGCCGAGGACGGCGCGCGACTCCATCGCGGAGAAGGTCCGCAGCGCGATGCGGTAGGACAGATGCGATTCCAGGACGTGCACCCGTCCCTCGTCGAGACGCTGCGAAGCGAGCAGCAGATGCACCCCGAGGCTACGGCCGAGTCGCCCGATCATGACGAACAGCTCGGTGAAATCGCGTTTGCTTGCCAGCAGTTCGCTGAACTCGTCGACGATGATGATCAATGTTGGCATCGGCTCGATGGAGGCGCCTGCGATCCGAGCGCGCTCGTACTCATGGAGTGAGCTGTGCCCGGCCCTGCGCAGCGCCTCCTGCCGGCGGACCAGCTCGCCGTGCAGCGCGTCCTGCATACGGTCTACCAGCGGCAGCTCGTCCGCGAGATTTGTGATTATTGCTGATGTGTGCGGCAG
The DNA here is from genome assembly GCF_917627355.1 of Protofrankia sp. Cj3. NCBI lineage: Bacteria > Bacillati > Actinomycetota > Actinomycetes > Frankiales > Frankiaceae > Protofrankia > Protofrankia sp. Cj3. Next base: position 4,539 of record NZ_CAKJTR010000164.1, read on the forward strand.
CGCGTCCAGGCCCAGGAAGGTCGCGCCGCCCTTGAAGTCGACCAGTACGACGTTGAGCACCTCGGGGGAGTGGGTCATCGCGAGTGCCAGTACGAGCGTGCGCAGCAACTCGCTCTTGCCCGACCCGGTCGCGCCGATCAGTATCCCGTGCGGACCCATCCCGCCCTGTGCGGATTCCTTGAGGTCCAGCTCCACCGGGGAGCCGTCCTCGGCAACACCGATCGGCACCCGGAGCCGGTCCCAGGGACTGCGCGAGGCCCAGGCCGCCGGCGGGTCGAAAGTGTTCGGGTCACCGGTGCCGAGCAGCGTGGTGAGATTGATGTCCGTGCTCATCGGCTCGGTCGACTCCACCGAGATCTCCACCCGCTGCGCGGCCAGTTGCCGGGCGAGTGCCCGGCAACGCGTCACGTCCAGAGTGTCGGGCTGCCCCAGCCGGGTCGCGACGTCCTGGCCGGCGTTGTCGACCCCGATGGTGTCCACCCGGTCGGCTGTCGTCGCCAGGCGTAGGCCGAGCCGGTCGGCTCGCCAGCGCAGCGCCCCGTCCCCGTCCCCGTCCCCGTTGATGGCGACGGCGACGGCGTTGCGGAAGCCTGCTTCGGCGAGCCGGGCCGCGTGGGGAACCGGTACGCCGTCGAGGATCACGATGACGTAGGGCTCGTCCCGGCTGGGGGTGCTGTCGGGCTCGAACCGTGGCCGGCCGGTGAAGTCATCGCCCAGCAGCTGTTCCAGGTCAGCGTAGTCGTCGGCGAATATCCGTACCGGCCCTGCGGCGTCATGCTCGCGCGGGTGCTGCGCGTGCGGCAGCCATTTGATCCATTCCCACTCCTGCTGGCGATCGGACGCGGCGCACACGGCGATCACGAGTTCGCCCGGTGCGTGCAGGGTCGCGGCCTGAGCCAGCATCGCCCGGACCATTCCCCGCGAGGTGGCGACGTCACCCTTGATCATTATTCGGGCGAAGGCCCGCAGGTGCACAGCCATCGGCAGGCCGTGGACAGTGGCATGGGCACGGATGAAGCGCCGCAGCGCACGGGCACACAACGGTTCGAGGTCTTCGATCGGTTTGCTCTGCGGCGGACGAAAGCGCACCGCCAGCCGTTGCTCCCCGGTGGCCAGCCGGACCTCGGCGAAGTCCGGGTGGGTGAGCCGGCGTTCCCACAGCCGTCCACTCATCGCGACCGACCACAGCCTGGCCGGATCGGGGTGCAGCCACTGGGCGTTGCGCCGCTGGGCGTCCATCACCCGTCGCACCTGCCGGCGGACCTGGGACAGGTAGCGAAGGTAGTCGCGGCGTTCGCCGCGCAGTTTGCGCTTGCGGTTTCCACCTGGCATGAGCAGTTGGGCCAGCAGCATGCCGACCATCGACAGCGCCATCGCGCCGGACGCCAGGTACATGATGACCGCGGCACCCGGCTGTATGAAGATCAGAACGGTCGCGCCGGAGCCGAGCGCCATCGGCAGGTACATCAGGATGGTGTACATGCCGCCCGACTCCGTTTCGGGCAGCGCGGGCGGTTCCTGGAGGGGTAGCTCCCCGCTCGGCACTTCGGGCGCCGCGCGCCGCGGAGGCCTTCGAAAGATCACCGTACTCAACCCGAGCTCCTCGTCGTTGCTGATTCGGCAGTCAAAGCGGGCCTGTGTTTCGGGGCTCGGGCTCGGGCTCGGGCTCGGGGCTCGGGGACCGGGGACCGGGCTCGGGGACCGCTCGGCCATCCGGTGGCCTGGCCGCTTGGTGACCCGGCGGTGCCAGGCCGGGTACTCACAATCCCCACGGCTGAACTCACCTCGGGGGGTTCAAGCGTGCATGGGTTGGGTTGCCCGGTTTGCCCAGGCGGTCCGGCGGACTGAGCGTGCGCGAAAAAAGGAGAAATGGGGCATTAATGATGTCAACGGCTATCTCGGACCTGTGCCGGCTCACGCTGGTGTCTCCGGACCGGATCGTCGAGCTGGCGGTGCCCGTGACGGTCCCGTTGGCGGACCTGTTTCCGGCGCTGCTGCGGCAGTGCGGCGATGAGCTGGCCGAACGCGGTCTCCCGGAGGGAGGATGGGTGCTGCAGCGGCTGGGGGCCGCGCCGCTGGCAGAGGACCAGACAGCGGCATCTCTCGGGTTGTCGGACGGCGAGACCCTCTACTTACGCCCACATGGTGACCAGCTGCCGGTAGCCGACTTCGACGACCTTGTGGACGGTGTCTCCACCGGCGTGCGGTCCTTGCCGGATCGCTGGCGACCCGCCTTCACCCGGTGGCTCTTCCTGGCGCTGGCGCTCGCCACGCTCGCTGTCGCTGTCGGCATGCTTGGCTTTCGTAGTACGGCCGGTGCCGCCGGCAGTAGGACTGTCACCGCGGGGGGCATCACGGTCGTCCTGGTCACTGGGGCGATGGTGGCGTCGCGGGCGATCGGTGATGCGGCGATCGGCACCGTTCTGGGTGTCGGCGCTCTTGGCTTCGCCGCGGTCGGCGGCCTGTTGGTCGGCCAGCTGTCGACGGATACGCCGGGCGTGTTTCTCAACGGTCCCGGGCTGTCGATGTCGGGCGCCGCGGTCGCCGCGGTTGCCGGGCTGTGCCTGGTCGCGGTCGGCGGCCTGGGACCGGTGTTCGTCACGGCGATTGCCGCCGGTGCACTGATTGCGTTTGGGGGAATGCTCACGGTCGCTGCGTCGTTGTCCGGGCCGCAAGCCGCGGCTGTCGTTGTCACGGTCGCGCTGGCGATGTCGGCGGCCGCGCCGATCACCGCATTCCGGTTCGCCGGCATGCGGATGCCTGGGCTCCCGACCGGAGCGGATGATCTGGACGACGATATCGACCCCCTGCCGGGGCAGCGGCTGCTGGATACCACCGCGGTGGCGAGCACCTGCCTGACCGCGCTGTACGCGGCGCTCGGCATTGTGACCACCGGCTGTCTGGCGCTGTTGGCGACCGACTCAGGGTGGGCGTCGATGACGGTGGCTGCGATGGTGACGGTGTTGCTCGCGCTCCGGAGCCGGGCATTGGTCGGGGCGGGCCAGCGGGCGGCACTGCTGATCCCGATGGTTGTCGGGGTGGCGTGCCTGGTCGTCGACACGGCCTTCAGAGCGTCGCCGACGGTCCGCGCCATCGTCGTCCCAGCCGGGTTGGCCGCAACCGCTGGGTTGCTCACCGCAGCTGCGGTGGCGCTACCGGGTCGTCGGATGCTGCCGCACTGGGGACGGGCCGCCGATCTGGTCGAGTCGTTGCTGGCTGCCGGCTTGATCCCGCTTGTACTGGCGTTGCTCGGCGTGTACGGCGCGATGCGGGGGTTTGGCGGATGATGCCCGGCGGTATCGGGGAGGTGGCTGTTGATGCAGACCAAGCGTGACCAACTTCAGGCATACCAGTTCGTGGTGGGGCGTGTTGTCTCGGCGCTGGTACGCGCCGAACCCGATGCGCCGACGACGCCGACCCGACGGTTCAGCATCGGGATGGTGAGTGGTGTCATGATCGCCGTGTTGGCGGTGGCCGGCGCGCTCATCTGGGGACTCGTCGCACCCGGCGGTGCGAAGGGCTGGCGGGCGCCTGGCAGCCTTGTCGTCGAGCGGGAGACCGGCAACCGGTACATGTTTGTGGAAGGCGTGCTGCATCCCGTTATGAACTACGCGTCGGCGCTGCTGCTGATGGGCGAGCAACCGCGGGTTGTGCGGGTGTCGCGGAAGTCGCTGCACGGCGTCCCACACGGTGCCCCGGTGGGTATTGCCGGTGCGCCGGACGCTTTGCCCGACCGTGGCCGTACACCGGAAGACGTGTGGTCGGTCTGTGCGCCGACAGGCACCGACGATTCGGGCAACCGAGTGACCTCGCTCACCGTGGCAGTCGGTCTGGATGCGGCGGCAGGTGGCGCCACGATCGGTCCGGAACAGGCGCTCCTCGTCCAGGATCCAGACGGCCGGTCGTACCTGGTGTGGCAGGGCCACCGGTTGCGGCTTGCTAGCGCAGCGGTCCAGTTTGCTCTCGGCTACGCTGCGGCATCGGCGCTTCCGGTGACCGGAACCTGGGTGAATACGTTGCCTACCGGATCGGATCTGCGTTGGCCGGATGTCGCCGGACGCGGGCAGCCGGGACCGGCCGTCGGTGGGCAGCCGACAGTGGTGGGGCAGGTGCTTTCGGTGCGCAATCCCGGTACCGGCAGCCAGGAGTCCTACCTGGTCCGTCCGGACGGCCTGTCGACGTTGTCTCCGCTGGCCACGGCCCTTGTGCTTGGTGACCCGGCGAGCCGTGCGGCCTACCGCGGCGCCGGCGTCCGGCTGCTGCCAGTGGACTTCTCCGCGGTTGCCGGGGCGGCCCGGTCGTCCGCACCGAGACTGTCCGTGGACTGGCCGGTGTCGTCGCCGTCACTGGTAACGGCTACGTCCGGGGCCGCATCCGGGTCCCGCCCCGGCGAGTCGGTCCCATGCGTGCGACAGCGGTTCACCGACAGCGGTCCGGCGCAGCCGGAGGTGGTGCTCGCGCCGCTTTCGTCTCCGGCTGTCGCGACTGCTGCTGCCAGCGCGGCCGGCGGGGGAAGCGTCCGCGTCGCGGTTCCGCCGGGCGGCGGATTGCTTGTTCGTGATCTGCCGGTGCCCGGGGCAACCGACGGGACGCTTTATCTGATCACAGATCTGGGGCTACGGTATCCGTTGCCGTCCAAGGAAGTCGCGGCAAAACTCGGTTATAACTCGGTCGCTTCGTTGCCCGTGCCGTCGCTGCTGCTCGGGCTGGTGCCAACCGGGCCGGCACTCGATCCGGCCGCTGTGTCTGTCGCTGGCCTGCCGACGCCGCCCGAGACGGGTAGTGCAGGAGCATCTAATCCTTATTGACCAGTTAGGGTGTGTTTCGTCAGTCGGTTATGGGAGCCATTGGTTGATCGCTGCGATGGTGACGGTGGCTTCGTAGCGGACAGCGAGCTTGTCATACCTGGTCGCGACCGCCCGGTTCCGCTTCAGCCGGTTGATCCCGCATTCCAGCACTATCCATCAGACAGGCCTCAGGTCCGTGCCTTCGGCAGCTTCAGCCCTTGGCCTGCCTTGTCGGCACAGCAGATCCTCCGCGCCGCGGGCCGCGACTGTTGTTTTACGTCCGGCCACACCTCCCGCAGCCAGATGGCTCGAGGTCTCGTCACGTTCGGCCGTCCGGTGCACTGGTCGCTGCGCGGAATACCCCATGCGGTGGGGCTGTCCACCCCGGCCAGGAGGTAGGACACCCCGAACAGCCGGCCGATCAGGGTGGCGATCCGGACCAGGGCCCACCGCTGGTCGACGTTCCAGCCGTGGGCCGTCGGGCCACGATCTAACTTGCCGGCCAGCTGGGCGAGCTGGTCGTCGTCGAGACGCCGGCCCTACTGACCGCAGCACGTCTCCACCCTCGGTCTCCCAGGTCTGACGCGAGGTGTCGGCTGACTTCCGAGACATCCGCAGCTGCTTGGCCACCGCCGATGGTGACATCCCGTCGATGAACAGGCCCGCGGCCAGGAGTCGGATGTGTTCCCGTCGTGCGCGATCGGCGGCGGTCAATTCACCGCCGTCCCGATACCTGGGATACCCCACGAAATCCTGTCACTACTCCATGAGTTCACGATCAGTAAGAGCGCCCGGCTGTCCGTGGCCCCTCACCGGGGCCCGCCAGTTCGTCGCTCTGCGTAGCTACCTGTCGACGCCCGCAAAAACGGGGGTCGCGATGCTTGACGCCCTCGGACGCCTCGCCAAGGGCTGCTCCTGGCTGCCCTCTGAGGTTCTCAGCGCCATTGTATAGCTAACTAACCGGCAGGCTACCACGGAGCCGGAAACGCCTGAACAGTTGCAATCTTTATTCGTAGCAGGTGAACATTGTATAACCATGGATGAATATCGGAGGAAATTTTAATTCCGCCCGAATCGGTGGGTGTGCCTGGGATTTTGGCTGGAATTGATAGTCCAATATGAATATGGCGTAGTTCTAAGTGAACGCCGCAGGAAGTCCGGATTCTGCCTGAACCGGCAGTCGTGGCTGGGCCGTGACGGGAGTTGACGG
>NZ_CAKJTR010000165.1:0-2460 GCF_917627355.1 Protofrankia sp. Cj3
GCGCCCGGCGGCGGGACCGGCCGGGGCCCGCGTCGCGGGGGTGACACGGACGGTGGCGGCGGCGGAGCGACCAGCTTGCCGCCGGCCAGCGCCAGAACGTCGCCGCCGTGCCGCGCCGGCAGCCGCCTGGAGTGCGGCCGCTCGGCGTTTGCCGTCGTGGCCGTGCTGGTCAGCCCTACGACCAGCGCCAGCATGGCAAGTATGATCGGTATTACGACGCTGCGGGACCGGTGAGTGCGCACCTGCATCAGTCCTTTCCCGCATGGATCTGGCCGGTGGTCCGCAGGCTGGCCGGTGAACCGAGCCGGGGTACGAACTCGTCAACCGGCGGACCGAAACCGAAATAGTGGGCCAGCGCGGCAACGGTGCGCCGCGCCGCGCCGCCGTCGCCGTACGGGTTCACCACTTCCGCCATTGCCGCGTACGCGGCCGGGTCGTCCAGGAGCCGGCCGACGCTGTCGACGATCCGCTGGGGATCGGTCCCGACCAGCGCGACCGTTCCGGCTTCGACGCCCTCGGGGCGCTCGGTGTTGTCCCGCATGACGAGCACCGGCTTGCCGAGGCTAGGCGCTTCTTCCTGCACTCCCCCGCTGTCGGTGAGCACGATGGTGGCGCGGCTCATCAGGTGAGCGAAGGCCGCGTAGTCGGCCGGATCGGAGACGATCACGTTCGCCAGGCCGCTGACGATGGGCATGATCGCCGACCGCACGGCCGGGTTGCGGTGGATGGGAAAGACAATCAGGAGATCCGGCCGTTGCGTCGCGAGCCGCGCGAGCGCCTTTCCGACGTTGCGCATCGGCTCGCCCCAGGACTCCCGCCGGTGGGCGGTGACCAGGAGCACCGGCCGGTCGCCGGACGTGCCGCGCGCTATCTCCGCCAGCAGCGGGCTGTCCGTCGGCATCGGCTCTTTGACAACCCAGAGCAGTGAGTCGATCACGGTGTTACCAATGACGAGCACCGTATCCGGCTTGACACCCTCAGCAATAAGATTGTCGCGGCTTGTGATGGTGGGAGCCAGATGCAGGTCCGCGAGCTGGGTGGTGAGCCGACGGTTGATCTCTTCTGGGAACGGCGAGGCGGGGTCGTTGGTGCGCAGTCCCGCTTCCAGGTGCGCGACGGGGACACCGAGGTAAAAGGCGGCAAGCGCACCCGTGAAAGTTGTGGTCGTGTCACCCTGGACGATCACGATATCCGGTCCTACCTGCGCGATGGCGGCTTCCAAGCCGCCCAGCGACCGGGTGGTGACCCCGGCGAGTGTCTGGCCCTGCCGGAGGACGTCGAGATCGATGTCGGGAACGATGCCGAACAAGGTGTTGACCTGGTCAAGCATGCTCCGGTGCTGTCCGGTGACGGCGACGACCGGGTGAAAGTACGGCGAGGCCGCAAGCTCACGGACCACCGGTGCCATCTTGATTGCTTCCGGGCGGGTGCCATAGACCACCAGGACGGTACGGTGTGGCCCACCGCTGGGACGGGTCGATAACTTTCCGGCCATAACGTGTCCTTTCGTCGGTCCTTGTCCGTTTCGGGTCAGAGCTGACGCGATCGGCGGGGAGAGCACGGCGGGGAGAGCACGGCGGGGACAAGCAGCACGAGGGAAGATCACGAAGGCGGGCGGGGAGCGGGGGGAGCCGTGCCGACCGTGACCCGGCGGAACTCCACTTCGGAGTCCTCGCAGTACAGCCCCACGGCTCCGGCGAGATAAGGGCGCTCCGCGTCGGTCAGATCGGCGGTCGGTACGCCATCGACGGCAACAGTGATTGCGCCGCCGACCTGAACGATCTCGATCGCGTACCAGGTCGCGACGGCGGCATGCGGCATTTCGCCACTGGCGAGGAAGCGCTGCCCGCCGGGATAGGCGGGGTCCTGCTTCGTGAGTTCCCAACCGTTGGTTTTGAGGGTGAAAGCATAAAAATGACCCGTATCGGCGTAATGCCACAGAAGCCAGCCGACCTCCCAGGGATGCGGCCCAGGCGCACGCAGCTGGCGGAGGGTACGCAGCTGTGCGGTCACGCGGACGTCGGTGCTATGGTCCGCGCCGATCACAAGTGACGCGTGGGTGGTGTCGGGAGCCAGCGCCGGCTTCGGGGCAAGAGAGATCACCTCTTCACCGTCGACGTCCCCCGCGGTGGTCCTGCCATAGCCGTCGAAGACAGCCAGCCACCTGCCGTGGCGGCTGCCATCCACCCAGCGCGTCATCGCGTCGTCCTCCTGGAACAGGCGGGTCAGCCGCCACAGCCCGAGCAGACCGGCCGCAAGGAGCAGGCTGGCCAGGACAATGAGAGCGAGGATGAGCAGCCGGCCGAACAGCCCGGATCCGGCGGGCTGCCCGCCCTGGCCGAGATCCGTGCTCTCGGGCGGCTCAGCGGACAGCAACGGCCGCACCGGTCTCATCCATCAACCGTGACCGGCTCGCTGGCGTGGTCCCGCGATGCCACCGCGTCGGCGCCAGCGGCGCCC
>NZ_CAKJTR010000165.1:2914-10956 GCF_917627355.1 Protofrankia sp. Cj3
GCCGTGCTTGCCGTGCTTGCCGTGCTTGCCGCCACCGCGGCCGTACTCGTCCCCGCGGTCAGGGCGGCTGCGCTCAGGCGTTCTTCCGGGCTGCGGGCGGTCTTGTGCCAGCTGTTGCGGCCACTGAGGATCCGGGCGATCGCCCACCAGCCGGCGACGAACCAGACCAGGGCGTACACCATGTAGAGGTGGGCATAACCGATCAGCCGTAGGAGGCCGAACCCGGAGATCGGCTCCTGCCGGCGGTAGACCAGGCCGCAGAGCATGGCCGGAACCGTGGCCAGCAGGTAGGCGCCGACGAACAGGCGCGGATCGGGGCTGGGCCCACCGGCGAGCCAGTCGGCCGTGACCGCGGCCGTCGAACATCCAAACGCGAGTGTGAGCAGGGACGCCAACACAATCAACAACGGGCTCGACAGGTGGAACAGCATGTCGGGCAGCGTGCGGATCCGCGCATCCCGAATCACCTGTGGTATCAGCCGCCATGACTGCAGGTGCCCCTGGAACCAGCGGGAGCGCTGGCGCAGTAGCCGGCGTAGTTTCACCACCCCCTGCTGGTGGACATCAGCCTGTGCGCAGAACCGGTTACGCCAGCCCGCGAGCAGCAGCCTGACCCCGAGATCGAGATCCTCGGTGAGGCTGTGGCTCCACGGCCGCGGGCCGAGCGACCGAAGCGCCGAAAGGCGGACGAACTGGCCGTTGCCGCCCAGCCCCACGTTGTCGACATGGGCCCGACCACGCTGGAAGATGTCGGTATAGATCACGAACTCCATGTCCTGCATGCGGGCCAGCAGGTTGCCATGCCGGTTGTTGATGCGGACACCCGTCTGCACACCTGCCGTACGCGGGTCGCTGAAGTACGGGGCGACGGCATCGATGGCATGGGAATCGAGGCGCCCGTCCGCGTCGACGACAACGACGATCACATCGTCCGGGTCCCGGACGGCGATCTCATCGTGATCGGCGAGGTAGGCGATGGCGGCGTTCAGCGCCGCGCCCTTGCCTGACCGCGCGTTGGGCGGATCGCGCCGTAACAGCCACCGCCGCTCGTCCCGGAAGCCGCGCACGATGCTGGCCGTCGCGTCGTCCGAGCCGTCGTCGACCACCAGGACTCGGATGTCGTCCCTTGCCGTGGCGAGCAGCCGCCGCACGCTTGCCCCGATCACCGCCTCCTCGTTGAGGCAGGGCATGACGAACACGTAGAACAGGCCGCTGGGGGTAACGGCCGGAGGCTGCTCGTGGGTACCCGACAACAGCAGCATCGCCATCAGGTAGAGGAAACCCATGAGGATCAACCCGGCGGCCAGCGGCCACGCGGCGTCGAGCGCGCCGCCAGGCAAGGACACGAGTAGCGCCACCGGGGACCGGACGGCCGCCGTGCCGTGGGCCTGTGCCTGCGCGGCCGCCGGGACAGCCAGGTACCCGGCAACGGGCGGGAGCAGGCCCGCGTGCCACAGCACCCGCGGCCGGACCGGGCCGGACGCGACCGGCCGACGGCGTCCGGGGGCCTCCCGTAACCGACATGCGAAACCACCCAGCAATCCTGTCGAAACCATGACATCACGTACACGGCCTGACCGACTCATCAACGGATCCTTCGCCCAGCTGGCCGGCCGACTTTCTCGGCCACGGTGAAACGCCCGGTCGACGCGCGCGCGAGGCGGCCGCGAGCGCGCAGGAAAATGGCCAGAAAAATACATGCGACGCCGGCTGCCAGATACAGCACGAATACCAGTCCGACAATTTCCTCTAACACATCGGACAGCACGTGGAAAACCTTGGAAACAGCGCTTCCAATTAACGCGTGATCGACGGCACGCGACACGAACATAGCTTCTCCATAAAGGCATACGCGCCCATGACAAAAAGGGCGCATACCCATGGCCAAGCAGCCCCGGCCTGCGTGGATGGTGCTCACCAACCAGCTATGAGAGCTGCTCGACCAGCCGTGGAAAAACCCGCGGACGGGCGACGCGAATCGCCCGTCCAAGCGGAGGACTGCTGCCTTGCCACGCCTCGGCAGGTGACTGGCCGGCTATAACGGCAGCAGGATTCCCGAACCGCCGCCGTCAGACAGGTCGTACCATCTATCCCATCCCCCTCGGCCCTGGCCACCCGAGCGCTCGGCGAGGTGCTGGTGGCACCCTCAACCACGCGCCGGGAAATGGCGCCCCCTCGAATCCACCGTTCGCAGAACAGCTTTGCATGAAATGCTGCCGAACGCAAAGGGCTTCGTGAAACTCTCCTGTCATCTTGTTGGCGCATCTCCACCAGTTACCACGCAGAGCTACCATCAAAACGAACATATGACGCTGCCGGCAGCAATAAATTGATCAACATTCACCCGCGAGAGACACCGGGCAGCGCACGTCATACCCGCCTAGCAGGCAGAACAGAAAATCTGAAAACAACACGTAAGCAGGTGAATACGGAGCGCCAGCAGGCACCCATAAGCACGGCAATCGAAATCCGTCACACAAAGTAGCATTGGAGGAGAGGCCGCCACCCGCGGGCAGTCCGGAATCACCGAAAGACCGCGCGAGAACCAGGAACTTTATCTGCCTGCCAGTTGACTCACTCGTGCGGTTGTGCCTCGTTCCCATGCCCGTCGCGGTATCCGGGCAGCGCGTCCCGCAACCGGTCCGCGTCGCTGTCGGCCAGGGTGAAGCGCTGGCGCGCCTCGTCCAGGCTGACAAGCCGGTAGCTGGCCGTCGCGGTGGCCATCGTGGCGCCGTCCAGATCGAGGATCTCGGAGGCGGCATGAGTGAGCCCGGTACCGGCCTGTTGCCCCTCCCGCGGCGGCCGCATACGGGCTATGCAGTCGTACGTCCTGCCGACGAACATCGGCGAGACGTAGCGTACCTTCAGCACCGTGGTGAACGCGGTGCGGCCGGTCTGGAGCACGATCAGGTTACCCATGATCTCATCGCAGACCACCCCGATCAGGCCACCATGCACGATGCCGGGGTACGACTCGTGTGCGCGCCCAAAATCGAAGCGAGCCTGTAGCCCCTCGGGATGGGTCCGCAGCTGCAGCGCAAGGCCCTGATCATTGTACGGCGAGCAGCCGAAACACTGGTAGTCCGGCAGCACCGCCCAAGGGGCCTTGACCGGGCTGCCGGGGCGCTCGCCGCGCGCCGCCTGCGCACCGGAGCTGATCGGGCCCGAAGCCGTCGGCTGGGAGATGGTCATGCGCAGGCCCCGATCCGGTCGAGGCGACGTGCATGAGCGGCCGGGTCGGCGGTCGGCATCCTGATCTCCCTTGTTGGCCTGGTGTTGTTGGCCTGAGCTGCTCTCGCCGGGCCGACGGACGTGGGATCGCGGTTGTGCGCACACCTCCGGCGGCCCCAGGGGAATCTAAGCGGATCCGCGGCGCGGAGCACCGGGAATCGCCTGCCCCAATCCCACGATCAGGCTGCTTGATGAGCGGAGCCCGTCAACGGAGCCCGCAGCCGGCCACCGCCGGTGGCGGCTGTGGGAGGCCACCGGCGAGGATGGCCGGCATGTTCGCTCATCGGAGCCAGGACCATCGGAGCCAGGACCGTGGTCGGCGCGGGTCTGCCGCATGGCCCACGGCTGTCGCGGCCTCCGTCACCGTCATGGTTGTGCTCGCGGCCCTCCTCGGCGGATGCGGCGGCACCGGCCACGGCGGCCGGAGCAGCCAGGGCAACGGGACCAACCAGGGCAACGGGAGCGGGCCGGGCGGACAGGGGGCCGGCCGGGACGGCGCCGGGGTGGGCGCCGACTTCGATGTCCGGGCCGAGAACGCGAAACCCGGTGGTGACTGCGGGCTGGCCCGGCTCGGCTACAACCACGCGGTGGAAGGCTGGCTTGACCACACCAGCATCCGCTCGGGGGACGAACTTCGCCTGTTCGCCTCCACGACCGCGGCCACCGTCACGGCCACCGTCTTCCGGATCGGCTGGTACGGCGGACGGACCTGCCGCCTGGTCACCGAGGTGGGCCCGTTGCCCGGCCGGGTGCAGGCCCCCGCGTCCCGCGACCCGTCGACCAACACCGTCAGCACAGCCTGGGAGCCGACCACGACGTTCGCAACGAACAGCTGGCCACCGGGCGCGTATCTGATCCGCCTGGACAACTCCGAGGGCTTCCAGACCTACGTCCCGTTGACCGTCCGCAGCCCGACGATGTCCGGGCGGGTGGTGCTGCTCGCGGCGGTGACAACCTGGCAGGCGTACAACGCATGGGGCGGCTACAGCCTCTACCACGGTCCGAAGGGATTCGCCGACCGGGCGCGGGCCGTGTCGTTCGACCGGCCGTACGACTACGGTGACGGCGCCGCGGACTTCACCGGGAACGAGGCCCCCGTCATCATCCTCGCGGAAAAACTCGGCCTGCCCGTCGCCTATGCCACCGACATCGACCTGCATGCCGACCCGGCGCTGCTGGACGGCGCCCGCGCGGTCGTCTCCATGGGGCATGACGAGTATTACTCGCCCGCGATGCGGGACGCGTTGACATGGGCCCGTGACCGCGGGGTGAACCTGGCCTTTCTCGGGGCGAACGCGGTGTTCCGCCGGATCAGGCTCGGGCCGACGCCCGTCGGGCCGGACCGGCTGGAAACCGGCTACAAGATTGCCGCCGAGGATCCGCTGAACGGCGTCGACAACGCCGCGGTGACCGCGAACTGGCCGTCCCCGCCGGACGCGAGTCCGGAGAGCTCGCTCACCGGTGGCATGTACCAGTGCAATCCGGTACATGCCGACCTCGTGGTCCGCGACCCCGGGCACTGGCTGCTCGCCGGCGCCGCGGTGACGGCCGGCAGCCGCATCCCGGGGATGATCGGATCCGAGTACGACCGGGTCGACCGCGCGTATCCGACACCACCGCGGATCGAGGTTCTCGCCCATTCGCCGGTGGTCTGTCACGGTCGGCCCGACCATTCCGATGTCAGTTACTACACGGCCGACTCGGGCGCGGGCGTGTTCGACGCGGGTACCAGCGCGTGGGTGTGCGCGGTGACCGATGTGTGCGGGTCCGGCGCGGCCGGGCCGGTGGTGCGGGACTTCGTCACCACCGTCACCACCACGATGCTGACCACATTCGCCCAGGGCCCCGCGGGCCACCAGCATCCGGGTGCCCAGTCCGTACCGGACGACGACGCCGGTGGTGGTGGGAATCCGGGCAGCGAACGGTAGGCCGGCCGGCCATACATAGGGAGGCAGTAGGGATAGGGGACGCGGCGTTGAGCTGCGCCGGGCTGCCAGGCCTGATCACTGGTCCGGGCGCGATACCGACGGCGCCTGGGAGCGATGCCCGAAAGCGGGGCAGCGATATCCATCCGGACCTCTCGTTCCCCTCGCGGCGGCCCAAAGAGCACAATACGGACCGTGGAAGTCGTCATCTCGTTACAGGGCGGCGGTGGCTGGCCGGACGGCAGCGTCGCGCCGTTGGGGACCTGGCTTGGCCGGGAGCGGGAACTCCGCGGCCGGGTCCGCCGTGTTCCGGCCGCGGCGCCACCGCCGGCGGTCATGGGCACGGCCACGGATCTGCTCACCGTGGTCCTGGAACCGGGAGGGGTTGCCACCGTGCTGGCCGCCGCGCTGGTGGCGTGGGTGCAGCGCCGAGCCGGCAACCAGACCGTGACCATCACCCGCCCCGATGGGACCACCCTCACGGTGGCGGCCGAACACGTCCGCGGGCTGGACGCGCGACAGGTGAACGAGCTGGCCCAGCAGCTCGCCCGGTCGCTGGAACCCGGCGAGCCGATCCCCGGCGGCGAGCCGATCCCCGGCGAGACAGCGCGGCCTCCCGCCGCACCGGCCGGATAACGCCCGGCGGAGCGCCCGGCACCAGGGGCACACAGGGCTGGCCGGACGGAGGAGGGCTCGGACGGATGGCGGCACCGCGGCAGCTGCCGCTCGGCGACCTCGCCGGGATGGGCGCACGGGCGGTCCTGGTGGGAACGAGCCGCCACGCCGACGGGTCACGTCTGCCGGATCTGCCGTCGGTGGCAACCACGGTCGAGGATCTGCGGCGGGCGCTGGAAGAGGTGTGCGGCATGGCGCCCGCGAACATCCACACGATCGTCGATCCCGTCGACGAAGGCGCCGTGCTCGACGCGGTGGAGGCCGCGGCCGCGCAGGCGGGCGGCGTCGTCCTGTTCTACTTCGCGGGGCACGGCCTGCTCGGGCCCGGGGATCGGCTGTACCTGGCCACGCATGCCAGCCTCGCTGGCGACCGGGTCGCCCGGTCCGTCTCCTACCAGACTGTCCGGGACATTCTCGCGGAGCTGCCGGCCAGCACCGTGGTCGTGCTCGACTGCTGCTTCTCCGGCCTGGCGGACGCGACAGCCCACGGCCGGCAGCGTGATCCCTATGCCTCCGCCCGGCCGCGCGGCAGCTACCTGCTGACCTCGGCATCCCACTACGCCGTCTCCTACGCCCCGCCGGGCGAGCGCCACACCCTGTTCAGCGGCGAGCTGCTGCGGCTGCTGCGCGAGGGTGACCCGGCCGGCCCGGCCCGGTTGACCCTCGACCACATCTACGGGCGCCTCGACCGGCGGCTGCAGGCAACGGCGGCGCGGCCGCACCGGCAGAGCGACGGCCGGGCCGGTGAACTCGTCCTCGCCGCGAATCCCGCCTACCAGCGGCCCGTCCCAGCGCGCGATGACGTGTCCGCTGACGGGTCAGCCGAGCCGCTGGACGACTCCCCGTGTCCCTATCCGGGGATGGAGCCGTTCCAGCCAGACGACCACGAACGGTTCTTCGGCAGGGAGGATCTTGTCCGCCGGCTGCTCGGGGACGTCACCGGGAACGGCCCCGCTCATCGCCCGCTGGTGCTCGTGGGGTCCTCCGGCGTGGGCAAGTCCTCGCTCCTGCGTGCCGGGCTGCTGGCCGCGCTGGACCGCCGGCACGAGGCGGACCGGACGAGCCCCTGGCCGGCGGTGCTGCTGCCCGCGCCGGGAGCCCAGCCGATGCGGGCGCTCGCCGAACGCCTGGCGGCGGCGGCCGGAAAGCCCCTGGGGGATGTGGAACGGCAGTTGCTGGCCGGGCGGTTACCCAGCATGGCCGAACGGCCCGGCGGGTGCGCGGTCCTTGTCGTCGACCAGTTCGAGGAGGTCTTCACCCGGTGCGCGGATCCCGGCCAGCGGGCGCGATTCATCCGTGTCCTGTGCGGTGACCCGGATGGCCCCCGCGACACTGGTCGCCCTGGTGGCCCCCGTGACGCTGGTGGCCCCGGCACCGGTCCGGGCCGCGTCCAGGTGGTGCTCGGGCTCCGGGCGGATCACTACGGAAGCTGCCTGGAACATCCCGAGCTGGTCCGCGCGCTGCGGGACGGCCAAGTGACGCTACCGCCCCTGGACGATGCCGGGCTGCGGGCAGCCATCGAACGCCCCGCCCACGCGAGCGGTCTGGTCCTGCAACCCGGGCTGACCGACCTGCTGCTCCGGGACCTCCGCGAGGGCGGAGCCGCCACGCTCGGCGCGGCCCTGCCGTTCCTGGCGCACGTGCTGCGCGCCACCTGGACCAGGCGCAGCGGCCGCACCCTCACCCTCGCCGGCTACCAGGCCACCGGCGGTATCTGGCAGTCGGTCACCCGCACCGCCGAGGAGATCCACGACTCGCTCGCGGAACCCGGCCGGGTGGCCCTGCGCGAACTGTTCGTGCGGATGGTGTATCTGAGCGGCGGCGATGGGGAGGCGGTGCGGCAGCGCATCGACCTACGCGAGATGGCCCACGGTCGTTCCAGCGTGCAGCGCCAGCTCATCACGCTGGTGTGCGACCGGTTGGCGCAGGCTCGGCTGGTCACCGTCGACGACGGCGGGGCGCAGCTCTCCCACGAGGCGCTGCTGCGTGCCTGGCCGCGGCTGCGTCGATGGATCGACGAGGATCGCGCCGGGCTGCTCATCCGCCAGCAGCTGGCCGACGCGACGGATGCCTGGCAGCGCGCCGGTCGTGATCCGGCGTTCTGCCATCGCGGCGTCCGGTTGGCGGCGGCCCGCGAATGGGCCGCGGACGCCCGGCACAAGCGCCTGTTGCGAGTGGCCGACCAGGAGTTCCTCGACGCCAGCATCCGGG
>NZ_CAKJTR010000166.1:0-1896 GCF_917627355.1 Protofrankia sp. Cj3
GGGTCGAGGGGCGTGCCGAGGGGCGTGCCGAGGGTCGTGTCGAGACCCTTGTCCAGCAGCTGATGCTCAAGTTCGGCCCGCTTCCCGAGACGCTGCTGACCACCGTGCGCAACGCCTCCGCTGATCAGCTGCGGACCTGGACCGTCCGCGTTCTGACCGCCGACACCCTCGACCAGCTCTTCGGCTAGCCGGCAGGCGCATCTGGAGGCCGGTCCCTCGATCGTCGCGTATCGCGAGCCAGCCATCGAGGTCGCTCATGCGACCATGAAAGACGGGCCGTCGGCTCGGCTGGCGGTCGTGGCGACCGCGACCGCGGTCCCGCCGCCCGGACAGGCCGAAGAATGGTCCCATGTCACGGTCACCCGGGTGCCGACAGAGGCCGAGGCGCGGCCACCCCGAAGCACGCCTCCGGGCTGGACATGATCGAGCAGTGGTTCGGTGTCCTGACCCGTCGACTGGTGCGCTGTGGCGACTTCGCTTCCCGTGAGGACCTCGAGGCACAGATCACCGAGCTGGCGGTGCGGGCCCACCAGCCTGCGGCCCGTGCCGACCCGAACCAGTGGATGACCTCTATGGGCAGGCGCGCCGAGGTGTCGAGCCGCACGACTGCGTACAGCGCGCTCTCGGCATCGGAGCATCCGCCATGACGCTGGCGGCTGCCTGCCCCGGCAGGCATGCGGTCGCTGTGAGCTATTCGCGTACTGGCAGCTCGCCCGGCGTTGCGGGACGGGCGGTCGTCTCCGTGCGGCGGGCCGGGAACGGCTGCTGACATGCTTGCATGATCATGATGATGTGTGTATAAGTTTTCAGTCATGGGGATGACAGCGGCGTTGGCGGGAGCGAGTGGTTACGCGGGTGGGGAGCTGCTGCGCCTGCTGCTCGGGCATCCGGAGATCGAGATCGGCCCACTGGCGGCGGGTTCGTCGGCCGGGCAGGACGTCACCGACGTCCATCCGCATCTCCCCGATCTCACCGGCCGGGTCTTCGCCGACGTGTCGGCTCTTGCCAGCGTCGACGCCGACATTGTGTTTCTTGCGCTCCCGCACGGCAGGTCCGGCGCTGTCGCGGCGACACTGCCGGATGGCGTCCGCGTGGTCGATCTCGGAGCGGACCACCGGCTCGCCGACGCCGAGGCCTGGCTGCGGGTCTACGGCGGCGACCATGCGGGAACCTGGACGTACGGGATGCCGGAACTGCCCGGCGCACGGGCGGCGATCCGTGCCAGCACCCGCGTCGCGGCCCCGGGCTGTTTTCCCACCGCGGTCACGCTCGCCCTCGCGCCGCTGCTGGGCGCGGGCTTGGTCGACACCGAGGACATCGTGGTGGTGGCGGCCAGTGGCACCTCGGGCGCGGGACGGTCGGTCAAGGCGAACCTGCTCGGCAGCGAGGTCATGAATGACCTGACCGCTTACCGGGTCGGACGCCACCAGCACCGCCCGGAGATCCTCCAGGCGCTGCGCGGTCTGGTGCACACGCCCGTGTCCATGTCGTTCACGACGGTCCTGGCGCCGACACCGCGCGGCATCCTCGCCACCTGTACCGCTCGGCTCGGCTCGGCGGTCACCACCGATATGCTCCGCGACGCCTTGGACGCGGCTTACACGGGCGAGCCCTTCGTCCGGGTCCTGCCGCCGGGGCGCTGGCCCCGCACCGCGGCGACGCTGGGCGGCAACGCCGTCCACCTGCAGGTCGCCGCCGATCACGAGAGCGGGCGGGCGGTGGTTGTCGCTGCCGTCGACAACCTGTGCAAGGGCGCTGCCGGCCAGGCGCTGCAGTGCGCGAACCTCATGCTCGGCCTGCCGGAGACCAGCGGCCTTACATCGTCGGGCATCGCGCCGTAACCTGCCGGCCCCTAACCTCCTCGGCTCCTGCCCCTCGACCTCCGACCGGCTGGCC
>NZ_CAKJTR010000166.1:2322-6894 GCF_917627355.1 Protofrankia sp. Cj3
CCCGCGGTGAGGATCCGGCGTCCGCCGCCTGAATTCAATCATTCGCATTCGGCCCTGCTGACAGTGGCTTTTCATACCGACGCAGTAAGGAGCGATCATGGGTGTAAGGCTGTGAGCGTGACTGCCCCGGGGGGGTTTCGGGCCACAGGAGTGGCGGCTGGGCTCAAGCCGTCCGGGCGTCCGGATGTCGCGGTTGTCGTCAACGGCGGTCCGTCGGACACGGCCGCGGGTGTGTTCACCGGCAACCGGGTGCAGGCCGCGCCCGTCATCTGGTCACGTCAGGTGCTCGCGGACGGCCGGCTGCGGGCGGTCGTGCTGAACTCCGGCGGTGCCAACGCGTGTACGGGGCCTGCCGGTTTCGCCGACACCCATCGCACCGCCGAGCACACCGCCGGCCTGCTGGGGATGGGTGCGGGCGAGGTCGCCGTCTGCTCGACCGGGTTGATCGGGATACGGCTCCCCATGGATCTGCTGCTGCCCGGCGTTACCAAGGCGGTGGCCGGGGCGTCGGCCACCGGCGGGCCGGCGGCGGCCGAGGCGATCTGTACGACCGACACCGTCAGCAAACAGGTTGTGCGCGCGGCTGGTGGAGTGACGGTCGGCGGGATGGCCAAGGGCGCCGCGATGCTCGCGCCGGCGCTCGCCACGATGCTCGTGGTGCTGACCACGGACGCGGTCGTCGACCCGGTCACCGCCGACCGTTTGCTGCGGGACGCCTGCCGTACCACCTTCGACCGGGTGGACTCCGACGGCTGCATGTCGACCAACGACACCGTGCTGCTGCTGGCCAACGGTGCGTCCGGCGTGCGGGTATCCGCGGAAACGCTCGCTGGCCTGGTGACCGAGTCCTGCGCTGACCTGGCCGGGCAGCTGCTCGCCGACGCGGAGGGCTCGACCAAGACGATCGCGATCACCGTTACCGGTGCCGCCGACGAGGCCGACGCGCTGGAGGTCGGCCGGTCGGTCGCGCGCTGCAACCTGCTCAAGTGCGCGCTCTACGGCAACGACCCGAACTGGGGCCGGGTGCTCGCGGCCGTGGGCACCACCCGCGCATCCTTCGAACCGGACGCGCTCGACGTCGCGATCAACGGAGTGTGGGTGTGCCGGGCGGGCGGGCCGGGGGAGCCGCGCGAACTCGTCGACCTGACCGGCCGGGAGGTCTCCATCCGGATCGACCTGCACGCCGGCCCCAGTGAACTGACGGTCTGGACGAACGACCTGACCGACGGGTATGTCCACGAGAACTCGGCGTACTCGACATGACCGCTGTACCGGGGGCGGGCCGGCCCCCGGCGCTGGCCCGGGGGCATGCCGCGCTGGCCAAGACCACCGTGCTGATCGAGGCGCTGCCCTGGCTGTCGCGGTTCCACGGTTCCACCATTGTGATCAAATATGGCGGCCACGCCATGACCGACCCGGTGCTGCGGGAGGCGTTCGCCGCGGACGTCGTGTTCCTGCGCTACGCGGGCCTGCGGGTGGTCGTGGTCCACGGGGGCGGGCCGCAGATCACCGCCCATCTGGCCCGGCTCGGTGTCGAGTCGGTGTTCGCCGGTGGCCTGCGGGTGACCACTCCGGAGACGATGGAGATCGTCCGGATGGTCCTGGTCGGCCAGGTCAACCGGGATGTCGTTGGATTGATCAACAGTCACGGCCCGTTCGCGGTGGGCCTGTCCGGTGAGGATGCCAACCTGCTCACCGCGCGGCGCAAACCGGCGGTCGTGGACGGCCGCGAGATCGATATCGGGCTGGTCGGGGACGTCGTCCAGGTCGCCCCGGAGACCCTGACGGCGCTGCTGGACTCCGGCAAGGTCCCGGTGGTCGCCACCGTCGCCCGGGGGATCGACGACGGGGTCTACAACGTCAACGCCGACATTGCCGCGGCCGCTCTGGCTACCGCGATCGGCGCGGCGAAGCTGGTCATCCTTACCGATGTCGAGGGCCTGTACGCGGACTGGCCGCACAGCGACGAGGTGATCAGCGAGCTGTCCGTGGCGGAGCTCGCTGCCCTCCTGCCGACGCTGACCACCGGGATGATCCCGAAGATGGAGGCCTGCCTGCGAGCCGTGCACGGTGGCGTGCCGCAGGCCCACGTCCTTGACGGCCGAGTGGCACACGCCATTCTGCTGGAGGTCTTCACCGATGACGGGATCGGGACTCTGATCACGCCAGCTGCGGCCACGGTGGACACCGCCGCGACCACAGCGGCCGCTGTACCCGCCGCCACGTCCGTGCATACCGTAGGAGGAGCCTCATGAACGCTGACCTGCTCGATCGCCGGGATGCTGTGATCATGGCGGCTTACGGCCGCCCACGGATCGCGTTGGAACGCGGTGCCGGCACCCGGGTGTGGGACGCGGACGGGCGCGAGTATCTCGACCTGATCGCCGGGGTCGCAGTCAGCGCCCTCGGCCACTGCCACCCGGCGGTGCAGGCCGCGGTGTGCGATCAGGTCGGGCGCCTTGGCCATGTCTCCAACCTCTATGTGAACGAACCGCAGGTCGCCCTGGCCGAGCGGCTGCTGGGACTGCTGGGCGTCGCTGGTCGGGTGTTCTTCTGCAACTCGGGCGCGGAGGCCAACGAGACGGCCATCAAGATCTCTCGGCGGACCGGCCGCACCGAGATCGTCGCAGCGGATGGATCTTTTCACGGACGTACTCTAGGCGCTCTGTCGATTACTGGCCAGGCGTCCAAACGGGCGCTGTTCGAACCGCTGCTGCCCGGCGCACGCTTTGTTCCCTATGGCGATATCGCCGCCCTGGCGGCGACGGTCAGCGACCGTACCGCCGCGGTCTTCCTGGAGCCGACGCTGGGCGAGGCAGGGGTGATCCCGCCGCCGCCCGGCTACCTGCGAGCGGCCCGTGCCATTTGCGACCGGGCCGGCGCGCTGCTCGTCCTTGACGAGATCCAGAGCGGTATCGGCCGGGCCGGAACCTGGTTTCTGCACCAGAGCGAGGCGATCGTCCCCGATATCGTGACCCTGGCCAAGGGACTCGGCGGCGGTCTGCCGATCGGAGCCTGCGTCGGGTTCGGCCCGGCCGGCCAGCTCCTGCGCCCCGGTGATCATGGCAGCACGTTCGGCGGGGGGCCGATTGTCTGCGCGGCCGCGCTCGCGGTGCTCGACACCATCGAGCGGGACGGACTGATCGCGAACGCGGTGGAGGTCGGGCGCGTCCTGACCGACGGGATCCTCGACGCCGGTGTGCCGGGCGTGGTGGGGATCCGCGGCCGTGGGCTGTGGCTGGCGATCGAGCTGAACTCGCCGTTCGCCGCCGCCTTCGAAACCGCCGCTTGCCATGCGGGTTTCCTGGTCAATGCCGTCAGCCCGGACGCGGTGCGGCTCGCCCCGCCGTTGGTGCTCTCGGCCGCGGAGGCGGCCACGTTTGTCGCGGCGCTGCCCGCGATCGGCCGAGCGGCGCTGACCGCGGCCGAAGACTCTAAGGTCTGCGCATGACGGTGTGTCCCGGTGTCCTCCGCCGCTGCGCTCCTCGTTCGCTGGCGCTCGCTGCGATGCTCGCTTTGGAGGCCACCTCATGACCATCCGACACTTTCTCCTCGACACCGACCTGACGCCGGATGAACAGGCTGCCCTGCTCGACGCGGCCGACCGTGTGAAGGCGACCCGCCGGGTGCGCGACGCTGGGCCCAGGCCACTTGCTGGCCGCTCGGTGGCGTTGCTGTTCGAGAAACCGTCCACCCGCACCCGGATGTCGTTCGACGTCGCCGTGGCCGAGCTCGGTGGCCACCCCGTGGTCGTGGATGCGGCCGCCACCCAGCTGGGCAGAGGCGAGTCCATCGAGGACACGGCTGCGGTCTTCAGCCGGTATGTCGACGCGATCGTGGTGCGGACGTTCGCGCAGGACCGCTTGGAGCGGATGGCGGCGGCGGCCTCGGTGCCCGTGGTCAACGCTCTTTCCGATCATGCTCATCCGTGTCAGGCGCTCGCGGACCTGCAGACGATCCGGGAGCACCGCGGCACCCTCGCTGGGCTGACCCTTGCCTACTTCGGGGATGGCAACAACGTCGCGCATTCGCTGGTGCTGGCTGGCGCGCTTGCCGGCATGCGGGTCCGGGTGGCCTCGCCGCCCGGATACGAGCCCTTCGAGCAGGTGCTGCGGCAGGCAGCCGAGATCTGTTCGAGGACTGGCGGCGCGGTCAGCGTGACGCACGACGCGCGGGAAGCCGCGTCCGGTGCGGACGTGCTGTACACCGATGTCTGGGCCTCGATGGGCCAGGAGAGCGAAGCTGACAGCCGGTCGCTGGTCTTTCAGCCGTATCAGCTCGATGAGAAGGTGGTGGAGGCCGCCGCCGTTGATGTGATCATTATGCACTGCCTGCCAGCGCACCGTGGCCTTGAGATCACGGGTTCCGTCCTCGACGGCCCCCGGTCGGTTGTCTTCGACCAGGCCGAGAACCGGCTGCATGCCCAGAAAGCGCTGCTGGCGTTTCTGCTCGACCAGACCGATCCGGTCTCGCGGCCGTCCCCCCGGGCGCTGGCTGGCAAGGTCACGCCGTGATGGTGTGCCCCGGCGTCCTCCTTCGCCAGGCTCCTTGGCCGCTGGTGCTCCCCGCGGT
>NZ_CAKJTR010000166.1:7081-10981 GCF_917627355.1 Protofrankia sp. Cj3
AGGCCGCCGTATGAGCACCCAGGTACCCAGGGTTTCTCGGCACGCTGCCGCGCCGCTGACCAAGCACGCGCGGCAGGCGAGGCTTGCGGCCCTGATAGCCCGCCAGCGGGTGCGTTCGCAGACGGAGCTGGCTCGGTTGCTGGCGGCGGAGGGCATCCAGGTCACCCAGGCGACGCTGTCCCGTGATCTGGAGGATCTCGGCGCGACCAAGGTGCGTGGCCCGGATGGTGCGTTGGTGTATGCCGTCGATGTCAACCTGGCGCCGACCGAGTCCGTGCGGCTGCCGCTCGGCCGGCTCTGTGAGGATCTGCTCGTTTCGGCGGAGGCCAACGGGAACCTGCTTGTCCTGCGGACCCCGCCGGGTGCGGCGCAACTGTTCGCCTCGGCGCTGGACCGGGCGGGGCTGCCAGAGGTCATGGGCACCATCGCTGGCGATGACACAGTCCTGGTGATCTGCCGGCCGGCATTGATCGCCGTTGCTGATCCGGCTGGCGGTACCGACCCCACCGGCCCCGAACTCGCCGCACGGCTGCTCGATCTTGCGGACGGGCGCTCCCGTGGTTCACCTGTCAACGGCCCATCTGCCGACCTGGCCGGCCAAGTCCCGCCGGCCTGATACACAGAGCAAAATGATTTTTGCAATCCTGGTGTGATGATCTAAAAATATCTGGCTGAGTGCGGCGTGGCGTTGGCTTTTCTGGCGCGGCAGGCAGCCCTGATGATTGTGGAAAGGTTGATCCGTAGTGACCGACCGCGTCGTACTCGCGTATTCGGGCGGCTTGGACACGTCCGTGGCTATCGGTTGGATCGGTGCTGAAACCGGCGCCGAAGTGGTCGCGCTGGCCGTTGACGTCGGCCAGGGTGGTGAGGATCTTGAGCTGATCCGGCAACGGGCGCTGGCCTGCGGGGCGGTGGAATCCGTCGTGGTCGATGCCCGCGCGGAGTTCGCCCAGTCGTTCGTGGCCCCGGCCATCCGGGCCAACGCTCTCTACATGGACCGCTATCCGTTGATCTCGGCTTTGTCGCGGCCTGTCATTGTCCGTCACCTCGTCGAGGCAGCCCGCACCTTCGGCGCTGGAGCCATCGCGCATGGCTGCACCGGCAAGGGCAACGACCAGGTGCGTTTCGAGGTGGGCGTGATGGCTCTTGCCCCGGGCCTGTCGGTGTTGGCGCCGGTGCGGGATTCGGGGATGACGCGGGACAAGGCGATCGCGTTCGCGGACGAGCGCAACCTGCCGATCGATGTGACCGCGCGTTCGCCCTACTCGATCGACCAGAACCTGTGGGGCCGTACGGCCGAGTGCGGCGTGCTCGAGAACCCATGGGCGCAGCCCCCGGAGGATGTCTTCGTCTACACCGCTGACCCGACCACCGCGGGGGAGCCGGACGAGGTGACCATCGGTTTTGTCGACGGGCTGCCGCTCTCTCTGGACGGCCGGGCCCTTCCTCTCGTGGACCTGATCGCCGAGCTGAACCGCCGCGCCGGTGCACAGGGCGTCGGGCGCATTGACATGATCGAGGACAGGCTGGTGGGGATCAAGAGCCGGGAGATCTACGAATGCCCGGCGGCGATCACCCTGCTGACCGCGCATCGTGACCTGGAGGACCTCACCCTCGAGCGCGAGGCCGCCCGGTTCAAGCGGGGGGTGGACCAGCGCTGGGGCGAGCTTGTCTACGACGGCCTGTGGTACTCGCCATTGCGGGCGGCGCTGGACGCGTTCATCGACTCCACGAGCGCCCGGGTCACCGGCGATGTCCGGATCCGGCTCGCCGGTGGTGTGGCCCAGGTGGTCGGACGGCGTGGCGAGGCGAGTCTCTACGACCACGCTCTCGCGACCTACGACGCGGGCGACCAGTTCGATCAGCGTGACGCACGGGGTTTCATCGACCTGTGGGGCCTGCCGACCACGGTGTGGTCAGCTCGTGAACAGCGGCTGTCCCGGTGAGCACATCGGCCTGCGAACCACCGGGCTCAGGGCCATCGGCGTCCGCGCCGCCGACCCGGCTGTGGGGTGGTCGTTTCGCCGGCGGTCCGGCGCAGGCGCTGGCGCGCCTGTCGGTCAGCGTCCAGTTCGACTGGCGGCTCGCCCCGTACGACCTGCGGGCCTCGGGCGCGCACGCCCGCGTGCTGCACCGCGCCGGCCTGCTCGACGACGGTGAGCTCACCGCCGTCCTCGCGGCCCTGGACGATCTGTCCGAAGCCGTGCGAACCGGTCGTTTCCGACCGACGGTTGACGATGAGGACGTGCACACGGCCCTGGAACGGGGTCTGCTCGAGCGCCTCGGCACCCTTGGGGGCAAGCTGCGGGCGGGGCGAAGCCGTAACGATCAGGTAGCCACCGATCTTCGGATGTATCTGCGGGAGCACGCCCGGCAGGTGGCAGGGTGTCTCGTCGACCTGCAACTGGCTCTCGTCGACCAGGCGGCGGCACAGGTGGACACGCCGGCACCCGGGATGACCCACCTCCAGCATGCCCAACCGATCTCGTTCGCCCATCAGCTGCTCGCCCACGTCCACGCGTTCGCGCGTGATGTGGACCGGTTACGGGACTGGGACCGGCGTGCCGCCGTGTGCAGTCTGGGCGCGGGCGCGCTGGCCGGTTCCTCGCTCCCGCTCGACCCGCACGGCGTCGCGCGGGAGCTCGGTTTCGACTCGGCCTTCGCGAACTCGATCGACGCGGTCTCCGACCGTGATTTCGTCGCGGAGTTCCTGTTCGCGGCCGCGCTGATCGGTGTGCACCTGTCCCGGCTCGGCGAGGAGATCGTTCTGTGGACGAGCCGGGAGTTCGGTTGGGTCGAGCTGGACGACGCGTTCGCCACCGGTAGTTCGATCATGCCGCAGAAGAAGAACCCGGATGTCGCCGAGCTCGCGCGGGGCAAGTCCGGCCGGCTGATCGGCGCGCTCACCGGACTGCTCGTCGTGCTCAAGGGGCTGCCGCTGGCGTATGACCGTGACCTGCAGGAGGACAAGGAGCCGGTGTTCGACGCGGTCGACACCCTGCTGCTGGTACTGCCGGCGACCACGGGCACGGTGGGGACCATGCGGATACACCGGGAGCGTCTCGCCGCGGCCGCTCCCGAGGGGTTTGCGCTGGCCACGGATGTGGCTGAGTACCTCGTCCGGTGTGGAGTGCCGTTTCGGGAGGCGCACGAGGCGGTCGGGCAACTGGTGGCCTGGTGCGCCGCGCGTGAGGTGGGACTCGACGAGGTCGGTGACGACGACCTGGCGGCCATCAACCCGCGCCTGGCTCCGGGCGTGCGCACGGTGCTCTCCGTCCAAGGCGCGCTGGAGGCTCGTTCGGCTCCGGGCGGGACAGCTCCGGCCCGGGTACGCGAACAGCTCGCGGCAATCACCGAACGGCTCGTACGTGACCGTGAGTGGGCAAAGAGCTTCTGACGGCCTTCAGACGAGAGCAGATCATCAATAGATGACCGCTGGATGAACATCTGGCGACCACGTGTCTGGCAGGCCGCTCCTGACGGGGTCGCGGCGGCCCCGTCAGGAGTCGGGCCCGCGACGTGACGGGAATGCCGACCGGTCGACCGGTCGACCGGCTGATCAGGAGCGGGGCCGGCGCGGCGGCAACAGCCCCCGATGGTCCCATAGCAGACAGGTTGGTCAAGACGACATTCAGGCGATGTGATGTAGGTAACAGATCGAGAAGCCGTTGACATTTGACGTTCCCGCTCTGCACCCGTAATGTTCTCCTTGCCGGCGGACAGCCGGGAGACACCGAAGCCGAGAAGCGCCGGTGGCCCCAACCCCGGCTCGACACTCTCTGCGAGTGATCGAAGGTAGCCGTCGAGGCTTCCGCCGGATAGTCCGGAATGGTCTGACTCGACTGGATTCCAACAGTAGCTTAGAAAAATGCTCCGGGTGGGAGTTGAAAGATTCCCCAT
>NZ_CAKJTR010000167.1:0-10362 GCF_917627355.1 Protofrankia sp. Cj3
GTTTCTGTGTGGTCGTCGCGCGGATGCGACCCGCGGCGAAACGGTCGGCGAGGTCCGCGACCGCGGTGAGCGTGGTGCCGCTCAGCCGTCCGGCACGGGGCGCGAAGCCGACCGCGAGACGGCCGTCGCTCTGCTGGTGGATACCGATGTGATCGCGGCCCTCATTACGCGGCGGCGGCGGTGGCGGGCCGTCCGGCAGCGGCGCGGTCAGGTACTCCTTCTCCAGCGTCGTCCGGACCCATTCGGGCCCCATGTCCGCGACCAGGAACTTCAGCCGTGCCCGGGTGCGCATCCGCCGGTAGCCGTAGTCCCGGAACAGGCTCGCCACCGCGTACCAGACCTCGGCGACGCGGTCAGCGGCGACAAAGGTGCCGAGCCTGACCCCGAGCTTGGGATTGGTCGACAGCCCGCCCCCGACCCAAAGATCGTAACCGGCACCGAACTCCGGATGCACGGCCCCGACGAACGCGATGTCGTTGATCTCGTGCAGGGTGCACTGGTCGGCGCAGCCGGAGATGGCGCTCTTGAACTTGCGCGGCAGGTTGCTCAGGGATGTGTCACCGACGTAACGCCGGACGGTCTCCTCGATCGCCGTGGTGGCATCGATGATCTCATCGCCGTCAACCCCGGCCAGTGGGCACCCCAGGATGACCCGGGGGGTGTCGCCGCACGCCTCGGCCGTTGTCATCCCCGCGCCTTCGAGCGCCGCCCAGATCGCGGGAACGTCCTCGATGCGAATCCAGTGCAGCTGGATGTTCTGGCGGTCGGTGACGTCCGCGACGTCCCGGCCGAACCGGGTGGAGATCCCCGCGATGACACGAAGCTGATCGCTGGTCAGCCGGCCACCGTCAAGGCGGATCCGCTGCATGAAGAAGGGCGCGTCGAGCTCCTCAGGCTCAAGGATGGCCGTCTTACCGCCGTCGATTCCCTCCTTGCGCTGGGTGTACAGCCCCCACCAGCGAAATCGGCCCCGCAGGTCCTGCGGGTCGATCCCGGCGAACCCGGTGTATGGGTAATGGTTGAGGATCCGGTCCCGAACGGCGAGGCCGTCCTGGTCCTTCTTCATCCGTTCGTTGGGGTTGAGGGGCTCAAGGTGGCCGAGGGCCCACTGGCCCTGCCCCTTCGGACGGAGCGGGCGGGTGGGACGGGAGCGTGCGGGGGTTGTCATCGAGTCTCTCGCAGCCGGGTGCGGGGTGCGCCGAGAGCGCCGGCGCGCGGGAAGGTCAGCTGTGACGCGGACAGGCGGCGCTTGCGACCCTGAGCAGGTCGATGTGCAGGCGCGCGACCAGAGCAGAATCCACCAGCGGGAAGTCGACCAGCGCAGGACCCGCTGGACGGACGTCTGGACCGAGGCCGGTTATGCCTGAGCCAGTCAGACGAAGCCCCGGGCGCACGGTCACGGCCCTATGGTTCCACACTGGGCGCCCACAGGTTGGTGATCGCGCACAGAACTGACAAAAAACAACCAAACGCTCACAAAAAGTGACCGACAAATACCCGAATTATGCTATTTTCGACAGCTGAGCAGCCGTGCCCAGAGCTGCCCAGAGCCGCTGAGGCTCAGTTCCGGGTCGAGCCGCCCGCGGCGACCCGGGTCGAGGCACGGCCGCACACGTCCCGAAGATGATCGAGCAGGCTGTCGGCGGCAAGGCCTTTCTCGATCAGAGCATGCGCGCCGAGCGCCAACGCCCGCTCGCCGAGAGCCTGCTCGGAGAAACCCGTGAAGATGACGACACGGGCGCCCGGCGCGGCGCGACGTACCGCGGGCAACGCCGCGAGGCCGTCCAGGACGGGCATGCACACATCGAGCAGCACGAGGTCCGGGCCGGTCCGCGAAACGACCTCAACGGCTTCGGCCCCATCCCTTGCCTGGCCGACGACCACGAAGTCAGGCTCCATCTCCAGCAGGAGACACACGAGGTCGCGCACACCATCCGCGTCGTCCGCCACCACGACACGAACGGCGGCCTGCGGCTCCGGTTCCCCGTCCATATCCGACGTTCTACGCCACGCCAGCACCACCCGCCCATCGTCATTCGGGGTGGTTTCCCGAGCTAGCCCCCGTGCCCGGCGCTCTGGCGGGCGGGCCATACGGCCGCGATGCGCACGTAATCCGCAACGAGTCCAGTGACGCCAGTGACGCGGCAATGTGAAATGGTTATCCGTGGATTGCCTTTGATGCGCCGGAAGTAACAACGACAACAACTGTCGGCAACTTCCCACCTCTAATGATCATCGTCAACCAAAAGGTGTGCAGGTCATAGCCTTTTTCGCGCATCTGGGCGGCAAGAGCGACCAGCGGCAGGGGACGCGCGCCGCGGGGCCAGGGCACGCACCTCGCGCCATCGCTGCCCAGCCATCCCCGCGCGGCGCACGGGTGCCCCGGCGCCGGTCGCCACCCACCGCCTCCGGTGGCTCCCCGCGCCGCCTCACGCGATGCGCGCACCCCAGCCCCGCTCCTTGGTCCACAGCCCTATCGCCAGGCGCTCTTAAGTAATAAATATACGACGATAAGTAAAAAATCTTCAGACTTTGGCCAGGGTTAGTGCACGTTGGAGTAGCATGGTCACAAAAGGTGACACGATTTTTATCAATCACTCTTTGTAGACCCCTCCGACACAGAAAACGTGACACGGATCGGGCCGGCCAGGCAAGCCCCTGCCGCCCGGTCCGCCCGGAAGAAGGAAGCAGGCGCGGATGCTGCGACGGAACCGAGGCTGTGACGACACAGCCAGCGCGGAGGATCTTCTGCCATGGATGATCCGTCGCATACGTGAGGAACGGGAGCTCTCCCGGGCGGATCTCGCAAGGATCACTGGTTATAGCCGACGGTACATCGACCAATTGGAGCAGCCCAGCCGCGGTATCCCGGCTCGGCCGGTCCTGGCCGCCGTCGACGCGGCCCTGGCGGCGGACGGCGCTCTCGTTGCGCTACGGCTGGCCGCGATCGAAGCCCGCACCGAAAGAACGCACAGCGATTCAAGCCCGGAGATCGAATCCCGCCGCAGGATACGCGACCTGCTCGACTACCAGGCCTGCGATCGAAAGCTGGACGCCCTCGACCGGCGGGCGACGGAACTGATCGCGTCCGCACAACAGCTCTCCCCCGCCGATATCACCGTTCGCGTGCGGGGCCAGCAGCGTTTTGCCGACGTTCTCCTGCGGACCCGCATGCTTCCCCATCAGCAGTTCCGCCTCTTCATGATTGCGGGGCATCTCGCGGGACTACAGGCGATAGCCCTGTTGGACAGCAACGAGTTCGAGAAGGCCGGCACCTGCTGTCTGGAGGCCGCCGTCTTCGCCGAGCTGACCGGGCATGAGGGGCTGCGTGCCTGGATACTCGTGGTGAACAACCTGATCGACGCGGCGGTCCACGGCACCCGCACCGACCATGCCTGCCCCGCTTTCCCCACACCGGACGAATTCGCCAGCATGATTGCCGCGGCGGATTACCGAACGACAGCCGGCGCTGGCAAGGCGAATGCCGCTGGCGTTCCCACACCCGATTGGAATGGCCCGCGGCTCGCGACAGCCAGGGCACACAGCGCCCGCCCGCCGGTCGATTTCTCCCGGGCATTTCGACCGCCCGTGTGATGGCCGGCCCGTTCTACACGTCGGCGAACACGATGCCCGTCCGTGCTGGGACGACGCCGCGCGCCGCGGCCTGGCCGGCGAACGCCATCAGGCCCTTCAGCTGACGCTCGCCCAGGGAGAAGTCCAGGGCCGTGAAGTAGCGCGTCAGGGTGGCCGCGTCGAGCGCCTCCCAGCGCGCCGCATGCCTGGCGACGGTGCCGAGCTGGCGGAGCGCGAGGTCAAGGCTGCCGCGGAAGGCGCTGTGCACCTCCTTGACCACGCCCGGATGGGCCAGCGCGAAGTCACGCCGGACCGCCCAGAGCGCGAACACCATCGGCAGTCCCGACCAGTCCCGCCAGGCCGCTCCGAGATCAACTACATGAAGCGGATGCGTGCTTCCGGCCCGCTCAGCGTCGTGGACGGCGCGGAGCGCCACATCCCCGATCAGTACGGCCGCGTCAGCCTCGCGGAGCATGAGCGGCAGGTCCGGCGGCATGCTGGCGTAGGCCGGGGCCAGCCCCAGCTGGTCCTCCAGCAGGATCTGCGCAAGCAGCACGCCGGTCCGCGACGTGGAACCGAGCGCGACCGACCGGATCCGCTCCCGTGGGACGGCGCTGACCAGCGCAACCGACAGGACGGGGCCGTCCGAACCGACCGCGATGTCGGGCAGCACAACAAGATCGTCAGCGTGCCGCAGATACTCGACAAGACTGATCGGGCCGATATCGAGATCGCCGCTCACCAACGCCTCGTTGAGCCGGTCCGGAGTGTCCTTGGTCAGCTCGACATCCAGCAGCGCACCGGAGTGCACCAGCCCCCAGTAGAGCGGCAGGCAGTTGAGAAACTGGATGTGCCCGACCCGTGGGCGAGCCGGCCCCGGCCCGCCGGTCAACGCAGCCAGCCGCGTCGTTGCGCCAAGGCGCCGAACACCGCGCGACGCTGGCGGAGCGCCACCGGATAGCTCACGAGCCCGCTCAGCACAAAGGCCACGGCGAAGGCCAGGAACCCGTTCACGCCCAGCAGCAGCACCACCGCAAGCACCACACCGAAAATCAGCGCTCGCAGCATGAAGTAACGGGCGTTGATGGCCAGCAGACCCGAGCGGGATGGTGGCGTCGGCGGCGCCGCGGATGGCGGCCGCGACGGCCACCCGGGCAGCGACCGCCCCGCATCACCAGGTGCCCGGCTTCGAAAATCCACGATGTCCGCCCTCCTCGTCCCGGCCGTGCCCTGGGCCGGCTCATGTCATCTCGGGCGACGGGTGCGCCTGCGTACCCAGCCAAGGCGTTGCAGCAAGGAGGGATACAGGCCGAGACAGATGAACATCACCAACAGGCCGAGCAGCCCGGCCGGGCCGATCGCCAGACCGGCGAGCCGCAGCAGGGCGTAGGCAGTCACGCCTGGCACAAGAATCACCAGGAAAGCCAGTATGAAGATCGAGCCGATACCGGCCGATCCCTTCGGCTTGGCGGGATGCGCGGGCGCACCCGGCCGCGGCGCCCGCGCATCCGGGGCATCCGAGGTGTCCGGTCGGCTGGTCTGCATGTCGCGGGAGCCTATGCGCCGATCGGCTGGGGAAGATCCCGACGGGCCGGGTCGGGGCCATCGAACTCCCGGATCACCCGGTAGCGGGTGTTGCGCTCCACCGGCCGGAAACCGGCATCCCTGATCACGGTGAGCAGGTCGTCACGGGTCATCGTGGTGGGCGTCCCGAAACCGTCCGCGTCGTGGGTGATCTTGTATTCAACGACCGACCCATCCAGGTCGTCCACGCCGAAGTTCAGCGCGAGCTGGGCCGTGGTCAGGCCGTGCATCACCCAGAAACACTTGATGTGATCGATATTGTCAAACAGCAGCCGGGACACCGCGAACGTCTTCAGCGCCTCAGCGCCGGTCGCCATCGGCTGGTTCATGAGCCGGTTGCGGGGATCGCCAGCCGCGTCGTGCTGAAAGCGCAGCGGGATGAACACCACGAACCCTCCGGTGGCGTCCTGGAGCTCGCGCAGCCGCAGGACGTGGTCGACCCGGTGGCGGGGCTGCTCGATATGGCCGTAAAGCATGGTGCACGGCGTCCGCAGGCCCTTGGCGTGGGCGATCCGGTGGATGCGCGACCAGTCCTCCCAGTGGGTCTCGTGGCCCACGATGTGCTGGCGGACCTCCCAGTCGAAGATCTCCGCGCCGCCCCCGGTCAGCGACTCCAGACCGGCGTCGATCAGCTCGTCGAGGATCTCGTCCGCGGGCAGGCCGCTGATCTTCTCGAACCAGTGGATCTCGGTGGCGGTGAACGCCTTGAGCGCCACCCCCGGCAGCGCTTTGGACAGCTCGCGCAGTGAACGCGGGTAGTAACGCCACGGCAGGGTCGGATGCAGGCCGTTGACGATGTGCAGCTCGGTGATGCCGGCGGGCTCCATCTCCCGGGCCAGCCGCACGGCCTCCTCGATACGCATCGTGTACGCCTCGGCCTCGCCGGGCTTGCGCTGGAACGAGCAGTACGCGCAGGACGCCGCGCACACGTTGGTGAGGTTCAGATGCCGGTTGACGTTGAAGTACGTCGCGTCGCCGTTTTTGCGCACCCGGACGGAATGCGCCAGCTCCCCCAGCCAGGCCAGCTCGTCGCAGGCGTAGAGGGCCTCGCCGTCGGCGCGGCTGAGCCGCTCGCCGCCGCCGACCTTCGCTTCGATCTCACGCTTGAACCCGGCGTCCATAACTATGAGGGTAGCCCCGCGCGCTCCCGCGACTGGCCTGAGGCCGGCCTGTCCGGCGGCCTCGTCCAGTCTTCGTCCAAGGCACCGCCCAGAACCTCCAGCGTGCCCGCGGCCGGCGCCCTTTTCATGATCAGCGCGTGTTTGTCGTTGGGTACGGTTTTCGGCCTGATCGGCGTACCCAACGACAAACATCCGCCGATCTTGCTAGGGAAAAATGCCGATCAGCGGCCATCGGCCTCGGCATCACCGCTCGCTGACATCTCGGCCCGCCACGCTGGTGCCGCGCCTGCCGGCCGGGCGCCCGGCGGCGCGTTCGGCGGCACGGCGCTGCATCCGGCCCACCGGGTAGGTCAGCACGCCCGTGATCACCAAAGCGGACAGCAACGCCAGGACCGGGCTGACGTCCAGGCCGAGCAGGACGGCCAGCACCACGATCAGCGCCGCGATCCGGGCGGCGAAGTACGGCAGCTGTACCCGGAGATCCGGTGCTGACGGTGCTGACGGTGCTGACGGTGCTGACGACGGCCGGCCGCCCGCGCGCGCCGCCCGACCCTTGGACGCCGGTGCCGCCGCGGGGCTTTTCCTCGTGTTGTTGCGCGCCATACCTGCCTCAATCCCCAGCCTGACATCAACTACGGATGCCGCGAGTTCACGGTACGGCTCGGGCGGTGGACACCGTCGGATGCCCGGTCATGAGGACGGGCGGCGGGCGGCGCCGAGCTCACCCGTCCAGCGGCGCAGGAGGGTGTTGGGTACGCCGGCCACGTCCAGGACCTTGCCGGCGACGAAGTCCACGAGCGCCTGCGCGTCGGTCGCGCCCGCGTAGAAGCCGGGGCTCGCCGCCGCCACCACCGCGCCCGCCTCGTGCAGCGACAGCATGTGCAGCAGCGTCGAGCGGGTGAACGGCATCTCCCGGGGGACGACGACCAGCGTGCGGCGTTCCTTCAACGTGACGTCGGCGACTCGTTGCAGCAGGTCCTTGGACAGGCCCAGGGCTATCCCGGCCACCGCCGCGGTGCTCGCCGGAACGACGATCATCCCTCGCGTCAGGTAGGAGCCGCTGCTCGGGCCGGCCGCCAGGTCACCCGGCGACCAGTGCCGAAGCCAGCCCGTCTCCGCCGCCCGTGACACGGCGGCGGCCGTGCCGACGCCGAGCCAGCTCGCCAACGCCTGCGGCCAGGCGTTGTCCCGCCAGGCCAGGCCCGTCTCGTCGAGCAGCGTGAGGCGGGCGGCCCGGGAGACGATCAGATCGATCGGCAGACCAGCGGTCAGCAGGCCACGCAGCACCGACGCCGCGTATGGCGTTCCGCTCGCACCGCTGACGCCCACCACCCATGGTCGCCGCGGCTCGCCGGCGTCCGGGCCGGCCGCGGCCCGTCCCACGCCGCTCACCGGGCCCGTTACACCGGTCACCAGGCCAGGCCGCGCCCGGCGAGGTCGATGGTGGCGAAGGTGAACAGGGCGATGCCGACGAAACCGTTCGCGGTGAGGAAGGCCCGGTTCACGCGCGACAGGTCGTCCGCGGAGACGATCGCGTGCTCGTAACAGAACGCGGCGGCGGTCACCGCGAGGCCGGCCCACCACCAGACGCCGAAGTTCTCCATCAGCCCGAACACGACGAAGAAGGCGAACGTCACCACATGGGTGACGATCGATGCCGTCAGCGCGGCCTGAACGCCGAACCGAGCCGGCACCGACCCCACGCCGATGCCGCGGTCGATCTCGGCATCCTGACAGGAGTAGATCAGGTCGAAGCCGGCGATCCAGGCGCCGACCGCGGCCCCGAGGACGAATCCTGCCCACGACCAGTGGTCGGTGATGGCTATCCAGGCGCCGATGGGCGCGACCGCCTGGGCCAGGGCGAGAACGACGTGTGGGAAGTTGGTGAACCGCTTGGAATAGGAATAGACGACCAGCGGGATGACCGCGAGCGGCGCGAGCGCCAGACAGAGCCAGGACAGCGCGGCGGCCGCGGCACAGAAGACCGCCAGCGCGATGGCCGCGCCGACCGCGGCGGTGCGCACCGAGACGACGCCGGTGACCAGCTCACGTCCGGCCGTCCGCGGGTTGCGTCCGTCGATCTTGCGATCAATGATCCGGTTGGTGGCCATCGCGAAGGTGCGGGCCGCGACCATCGCGATGGTCACCAGACCGATGTCCAGCCAGTGCACCGAGCGGGAGATGTCGAAGGACGCGGTGAGCGCGGCGACATAGGCGAACGGCAGGGCGAACACCGAATGTTCGATCACCACCACCCGCAGGAAGGCGCGAACGGGACCGTCGGGTGCCGGAGCCGGCCCCGGCCCCGGCATCTCCGGGGCAACTGCCGCTTCACTCACCAGCGATCAACTCCATCCGCCTCGCCGCGCGCCGGGGACCCATCGCTTCCCTGCTACCGGGCGTTTCTCCTGCCGGGCACTCCTACCAGTCCGTACTCTTTTTCGCAGGCTTTTCTACAGTCCGTACTCTTTCCAGCGACGGGCGACCAGCTCCCTGGTTGCCTGATCCATCACGGCCTCCGCGGGCCAGCCGCCCTCGCGACGGTATCCCTCGGCCGGGAGCTTGCGGGTGGCGTCCACGCCGATCTTCCCACCGAAGAACTGTTCGTAGGAAGCATGGTCGAGGTGGTCGACCGGGCCGATCGTGGTCAGGAGGTCATGGGCGTAGTCGACGTTGCCGAACGCCCGCCAGGCCACCTCGGAGTAGTCGTGGACGTCACAATCGGCATCGACGACGACGACGAGCTTGGACAGCGACAACAGCCCGGCGCCCCAGACGGCGTGCATGACCTTCTGCGCGTGCTTGGGGTAGCGCTTGTCGATCGAGACGATGGCGCAGTTGTGGAAGACGCCCTCGACCGGGAGGTCGTAGTCGACTATCTCCGGGATCATCATCCGGATCAACGGCAAAAAGATCCGTTCTGTCGCCTTGCCGAGTGGGCCGTCCTCCTGCGGTGGGCGACCCACGACGATCGTCTGGAAGACCGGGTCACGCTGCATGGTCATGGCGTCGACCCGAAGCGCGGGGAACGGCTCGACCGGCGTGTAGAAGCCCGTATGGTCACCGAACGGCCCCTCTGGACGCCGTTGGCCGGGCTCCAGCCAGCCCTCCAGCACGATCTGGGCGTTTGCGGGCACCCGCAGCGGAACCGTCAGGCAGTCGACCATCTCGACCCGCTCGCCGCGCAGGAACCCGGCGAACAGGTACTCGTCGATCTCCGCCGGCAGCGGCGCGGACGCCGCGTAGGTCACCGCCGGGTCACAGCCGAACGCGATGGCGACCGGCAGCTTCTCGCCACGGCGCTCGGCCACGGCGTGGTGGGCGTTGGAGTCCTTGTGGATCTGCCAGTGCATCCCGACCGTCCGGGCGTCGTGGCGTTGCAGCCGGTACATGCCCAGGTTGCGCTGGCCCGTCTCGGGATGCCTCGTGTGGGTAAGGCCGAGGTTGAGGAAGGCGCCGCCATCGTCTGGCCAGGCATGTACCCCGGGCAGCCGGAACAGCTACTTAACAGGAAGTAAAAAGGAAAGAGCTTTAAACAAACAAACTAAAGAGAAAACATATGAAATCTATATGATGAATAATATCATCCGATTCGATTAATTAACATTATTGAAAGCTCAGCTCACACAGATCCTATTCTACAGATGAAAATCACCAAATTACCAGATGATTTGATCCCTAAATTTAATATAAAAAAAAAAAGCAAATATTTTTCAGCTGCGTTCATGCCAGCAAACGGGCATCGCAATGCAGCGGCGCAGTATATAGAACTTGGTGCGCTGTTTCTTGGCCACCTTGCTGCATATTTTCCCAAATGACTTACCTGAAGGATCCTCGTTATCCTTGCTGTTCTTCTCCTTCCCTTCCATGAATATATCTCTATCTATCTATCTATCCATATGTATATATATATATATGAATCTATATATCATAGGCTAGTCGCTCTTTCCAAGTGTGTGTAGAATGGATTGTATAGTATAAGTATATAGGCACGAGGAAACAAAAGAGTTTTAAGTACCCTTTTGAATTTATAGAGCTTGGAGTAATTTCCAAATAAAAACAACAATAATTAACCCTTTTATTT
>NZ_CAKJTR010000168.1:0-7429 GCF_917627355.1 Protofrankia sp. Cj3
AACAAGCCGACCTCGGCGCCCTGTTGGTTGATCAGGCCGATCGTGACCGGCGCGAGGCTGGCGTCGGCAGGGTTGCCCGCCCGGCCCGCACTGGCTGCGCCAGGCGCGTTACCGAAGGTCGCACCGGTCGGCGACGACGTGACGGACCGACGCAGGAGAGATGCATCCCATGTGTGCGGGCGGGACGCTAGCAGCGCCGTGTTCTTCATGGGTGGTCTCAACCGGTCAGCGCATCATCCGGGCATCCGCATCGTGCCGGAACCCCGTGGATCCCAGCACGATGCGGGTGGTGCACCGACCGCTGGAGACCGCCGACCTTCATAGGGCATCGTGAAAGCGTCGAACTTCTCGCGAACAGTATCGACAGCACCCCGCACATCGTCCTCATCTTCATCCGTCAGTAGGACTCCGCTTCGCCCTGCTCACCGCACATCGCCAGCGCCTCCGACCCGAAAGATCATTTTCTCGGTGCTGGGAACATGATGTGTCGTTCCTGCTTCCGGGTCGCTCGGGCTTTCCCCCATGGGATGATCGGATGGAGGCGGCCGGGTAGGGGGTAAGGCTCGGGCTTCCAGCCGCCGGCAGCCACACGACGATTCGGGCGCCGGGCTCGTTGTCCTCGATGTAAACGAGGCCATGGTGGGCCGTGACGGTGTCGTGGACGATCGCAAGACCGAGCCCACTGCCACCGACGCCCCGGCTGCGGGCCTGATCGAGGCGGTGAAACCGGCGGAAGACCTCTTCACGGTACTCGGGCGGTATTCCCGGGCCGTCGTCCGCCACTACCAACTCGACGCGCCCGCCGGTGGTCGACAGCGACAGATCGACCCGCGTCCGCGCGTGGCGTCGCGCGTTGTCGAGCAGGTTGCGCACGGCGCGGGTGAGCAGGTCAGGATGTCCTGCGACCAGGCCTGCGCAGACCTCACGGGTGTGGACGGCCAGCGAGCTGGTCAATCGCAGGTTCCGGGCCTCGGTGAGCACGATGTCGTCGATATCGACGAGGTCGGGTCGACCGGGTCGGGCGTTTTCGTCCAGGCGGGAGAGCGCGAGCAGATCATCGACGAGACGGCTGAGCCGGTCCACATCGTGGATCATGCGGAGGGTTTCGTGCTGCCAGCTGCCCTCCTCGGACGTGTGGTGACTGACCTCGAGCTGCACACGCAGGGCCGCCAACGGGCTGCGTAGCTCGTGGGCGGCATCGGAAACGAAGCGATGCTGCATGGTTGCCGCATTCTCCAGTCGACTCAGCATCTGGTTCATGGTCAGGACAAGGCGGCGGATGTCGTCCCGAGCGGGGGGAACGTCGACCCTGCGATGGAGATCCGCCGCAGTGATGGTGTCGAGCTGACCGCGGATGCGATCAACGACGCGCAAGGTGTAACGCACGAGTGTCCAGACCGCGACCGCGAGCAGGAGCAGCAAAGTGGGGCCGCCAACCACGGCCGCTGCGGTGACGCGGCCGACTGCCTGGTCATAGTCGCTCAACGGTGACGCGATCACGATCGTGGCGGTGGAACCCTGGGTACGTACCGGCAGCGTCAGGATCCGGAAACGACCGTGCGCGAGCGCCACCCGATCCTCGATGCGTTCCCCGGCCGACAGCCCTCCAACGGGCCGCGGGAGGGCCTCCTCACCGGCGTCGAACTCCCGTGAGCTGGCGATCACATGACCGTCGGGTGCGATGACCTGGGCGATGCTGGTGTCCGCGCCGGAACTGGGCAACGGGTCCGGCACGGCGCCGCGGGTGACGACCGCGCTGAGCGTCTGTGCACGTTCGCGGGCCGCATCGTCGATAGTGCCGAGCAGGCTGCTGCTGACGCCGGTGATCAGCAGGAACCCGGCGGTGGCAAGACCGATTGCCGCGACGAGGGTCGCGATGAAGGTCACCCGCAGCTGGAAGGACAGCCGGCGCCACCACCGCGGGCGCGCCGCGGCGTCTTCCCGATGGTCGGTCAACCGCCGTCAGCCCGCAGTCGGTACCCCACTCCGCGCACCGTCTCGATCGCCTGCCGTCCGAACGGTCTGTCAATCTTGCTTCGAAGATAGCTGATATAGACCTCGACGAGGTTCGGATCGCTTTCCCCGAACTCGTCCCAGACGTTGGCGGTGATGTTGCTCTTGGGCAGCACCTGGTCGGGATGGCGCATGAGGTAGTGCATGAGCGCGAACTCGCGGGGCCGTAGCCGAATCTCGGTTCCGGCCCGGCTGAAGCGGTGCCGGGCCGGATCGAGCTGGAGATCACCCGCCGTCAGGACGGTCGGACGCCTCGGGGAGCCTCGCCGGATCAGTGCTCGCAGGTGTGCCAGCAACACAACGAAGGAGAAGGGCTTGGTCAGGTAGTCGTCCGCGCCGAGATCGAGGGCGTCGGCCTCGTCGTACTCCCCGTCCTTCGCGGTGAGTATGAGGACAGGTGTCCAGACCCGCGCCCGGCGCAGCGACCGGGTGACCTCATAGCCGCTGAGACAC
This sequence comes from Protofrankia sp. Cj3, assembly GCF_917627355.1. Lineage (NCBI taxonomy): Bacteria > Bacillati > Actinomycetota > Actinomycetes > Frankiales > Frankiaceae > Protofrankia > Protofrankia sp. Cj3. The sequence goes on from NZ_CAKJTR010000168.1 coordinate 2,467, forward strand.
GGAAGCATGATGTCCAGAACGATCGCGTCGTAGGGGTGGGAGCAGGCAAGCCGCAGGCCCTGCTCGCCGTCGGCCGCGACGTCGACGGCACAACCCTCATGACGAAGTCCGTCCCGGATCGCGGCGGCCAGGTTTTCCTCATCCTCCACGATCAGTATCCGCATCGACAGCTCCTGTCGCACGTTCCCGGACGGACCGGACCGCGCCCCGGGGCCATGCGGGTCGGCGCCCTCCACGGCAACCGCATTGTCTCAGTGTGTTCACGGTCGGGCACGCTCACAGGTCTCGGAGCTCCTTCGGGCCCGCGGCGCCCGCCATCCGGCCACCGAGAACCACCACCGCAGCCGCCGCCGCCACGACACCGGCGACGAGAGCGACCAGATAGCCGACCGGAATCGCCGGTGCCGCAGGCGGTGGGTCGAAGATCCCCGTCAGTACCTTGATGAGCAGGTAGCTGATGGCCGCCGCGATCGCCGCGCCGCCGAGGACACCGCCCAGGACCAGTCCCCGCGCTTCGGTGGCCAGGAAACGTCCGCGCTGGCGGGGGGTGGCGCCGAAGGCGCGTAGCAGCACCAGGGAACGCCGTCGTTGCGACGCGCCGAGCAGCAACGCCAGGCCGGAACACGCCAGCGCGAGCAGGACCCCAAAACCGAGTTCCAGCCTGGACAGGCCGGCAAGATCGGACGCGGCCAAGCCGGATGCGGTTGTGACGGTGGCGCGGGCGGAACGCACGTCGGCTACGTTGACGCCGGGCGCGAGCCGCGACCGTAGGGACGCGGCGGTCGCGGTCGGGTCGGACGATCCGATCAGAAAACTGCCGACCGCGTCCGAGCCGGTCACGTGGGTGATGTAGGCGGCGTTGGCGACGATGAAGGAGTCCTTCGGAGCGGTGGGAAACTCCTTGATCTGACCGATCACATGGAACGTCACCGGCTGGTAGATCCGGTCGGGTCCGGTCTGGAGCTGCAGCTGTACCGGGTCGCCGGGACGCAGCTGGTAGTCGTGCAGCGTCTCCGCGGAGAGCAGTACTCCGTCAGGAGTACTGCTCAGAGTGGCCAGTGCGCTCGACACGGTGCTACCCGGGGTGAATGAGTCGCGAAGCGGGGCGACCCGCCGAATCGTGTCGGCGTTCACGCCGTAGATGTCCTGGAGGTCCGGTCCCACATAGGCGAAGCGGTGCTGCAGTGGTTCGACGGCCCGTACGCCGGGTGCGTCGCGGAGCGTGTCGCCGGCGGACGGGCTGACGACGGCGCCGGGGGGTTCGGTGACCGCGACGTCGGCACCGACGGTCAGGGCGACATCGAGCCGGGCCTGGGCATCGTAGGTGGAGGTGAAGACGGCCGTGGACGCCGCGAGGCCCAGCGCGACGGCGAGACCGGCCGAACCGCGCGCCACGATGTGGCGACGTCGTCGAAGCGACGCCGCTTCCAGCTCGGGTGCCCGTCCAGGGCGGTCACCCGACAGCCGCCCGGTGCGCCGGGCGAACCAGCCGGCGCTGATGCGCCACACCAGCAGTGCCAGCCCGGGCCACGCCATCGCCGGGCCCAGGAGAGCCGCGTAGTTCACCGCGGTCGTCGCCACGCCCTCGGGGGCGAGGACGACGTGATACCCGCCGCGGGAGGTGAGCCAGAATGTGACCGCGGCTCCGGCGAGGAGGATCCAGTCGAGACCGAGCCGCAGCGGCCAGGGCGCACGGTCGGGCGGGGCGAACGACGTGTCGGCCCGGACCGTGCCGGCCCGCCGGTCCTGCATCACCCGGATCGCCGGCCCCAGTTGGGTACCCGCGGCTACCGCGACGCCGACGCCGAGCGCCGTCCACGTCGAGGCGGGCACCAGGTGGCTACCCGCAGGCAACGCGAGGCGGATCGCGAGCCACGCCATCGGCAGGCCCAGCGCCGCTCCGAGCAACGCCGTCAGAGCGGTCTCGCCGGCGGCCAGACGCAGGACAGTTCCCGGCCCCGCCCCGCGTAGCCGCAGCAGCGCGACCTCACGGCGGCGGCGCTCGCCGCGCAGCGCGACGACCAGAACGGCGACTGTGGCGGCGAGCGCCACGCCGGGCACCCCGAGCAACAGCACCAGCAGGAAGGCGTAAAGGGCGTCCTCCCGGGCCCCGGACAATGCGGATTGCAGGTTGTCACCGACGAGGGCACCACCGGCCACCTCGATCTGAAGGTGGTTGTCCCGCTGTTGGATGAGTGTCCCGGCGGCGGCGGGATCGTGCGGCAGGACGGTGTGATCGAAGCCGACATGGATTTGGTGCACCACCGTGGTGCCGCGCGCCAGCGCCGGGAGACGGTCCGGTGGGACCAGAACGACGTTGTCCGGTGGTGCCGTCGCACCGGCGTTCGCCGGCGCTCCTACGACCTGGAACAGCGAGTCGGCGGCGGGAAGGTCGACGACGCCGTCGACGGTGAGCGCGGAGGTCGCGCCGTCTGCCGTTCGGACGGTGATTGTTTCGCCGGGAACGACCGCCAGGTTCGCGGCGGTCTGCTGGGCGAGCAGCACACCGCGTGCGCTACCCACCAGCGGCCTGATCTCACCGGGAAACACCGCGGCGTAGTCCTGGGGCATGGCCAGGATCTGGGCCTGCCCGGTCTGGCGGCTGCCATCGGGTCCCGTCGCCGACAGCTCGGGGACCGCGACCCGGTCGACGGCGACGTGCGCTCGCAGGTCAGGCAACCGCCCGACCGCGGCGACGACGCGGGCGGGATCACCCTGCGGTGTCACCTGGACCTGCCAGTCGACGGGCACGCGGGCGGATGCCCGGACCGTCAGATCGGCGGAGCTGACGGTGATGAAACTACCCAGCGAGGCGACGAAGGCCACCGTTACCGCAACGCTCACGGCTCCGCCCAGCACCGCAGCCGGAGAATGTGTCACCAATCCCCGGATCCATGATAGGGCCCTCACCGGTCGCCCTCCGTTCCATATTGCGACATGGGGGAGGGGATCGTCGCCGGTGGCGGCCCCGCGGTCGGGCGCAGGGTGCCGTCACGCAGCTCGACGCGGGTGGGCAGCAGCCCCGCCACGTCCTCGTCGTGCGTCGCGATGACCAGCGCTCCACCGGCGCGGCGCATCCGGGAGCGCATCACCACCACCATCTCCGCACCGGTGCCGCGATCCAACGGCCCCGTCGGTTCGTCGGCCAACAGCAGCAGCGGATCCCCGGCCAGCGCACGCGCCAACGCCACCCGTTGCTGCTGACCGCCGGACAATTCCGCCGGCAGCGCCTGGGCGACCTCGCCGAGGCCGACGTCGGCCAGCGCGGTACGCGCGGCGGTGGTGGCCGATTGCCGCGTTGCGCCGTGTAGCCGTAACGGCAACATCACATTCTCGGCCGCGGTCAGCTCGGGCACCAACGAGGGCGCCTGGAACGCCAGTCCGATCTGGCGGCGTCGGACCAGCGGATCGGGCGAGAGATCTGGCCAGGAGACGGCCCCGCACGTGGGCAGCAAACCGGCCAGCGCGAGCAGCAAGGTCGTCTTGCCGCTACCGGAACGTCCGCTGAGCCCCAGCTCATCGCCTGCGGACACGGTGAGATCCACCGAAGCCAGCACCGGGGTGCGCTTATACGAGATCTCCAGTTCGACGGCGTCCACCAGCACACTCATGTGATCCGCCCGGCCGTGATGGTGATCGTCCGGTCCGCGACCCGGGCGACCGCCGCCGCATGGGTGACCACCACGACAGCGCTCGCGCGGGGGCGTTCCGCACGCAGCAGCCGCAGCACGTCCGCCTCCTCAGCCCGGTTCACCTCCGCCGTCGGTTCGTCCGCGAGCAGCACCGCGGGATCGCCGATCATCGCGACCGCGAGATTGGCGCGTGCGGTCTCCCCGCCAGACAGTGTCGAGGGGCGGGAAAGCCGCCGCGTCTCCAGACCAAGCCGCTCCAGCAGCTGATCCGCCTGCGCCCTGCCCGGTCGCGGGTGCGGGCGCAACGACGCGGCCAGCAGAACGTTCTCCCGCACCGACAGGTGATTGATCAGGCCGCTTCCCTGCGTGAGGACGCCCAGGTGACGGCCCCGCAGCCGTGCCTGCTCCGCGGGTGGCCGGTGCGACATCCGCTCTCCGGTCAGCCACACGCCGCCGCCATCAGGATCATCGATGCCGGCCAACAGCGCCAGCAGCGTGGATTTTCCCGAACCCGAGTGACCGACGACCGCGACCATCTCGCCGGCTCGCACGGCCAAGTCGACGTCCCGCAACGCCGCGACCTCGCTGTCGACCCGGCCACCACGACGATAGAACCGGTGCAGGCCACGAGCCTCCAGCACGATCACGACAGCCTCAAGCTCTGCGTGATTGTGCGGTAGGCGTCAACGTTGTCGGCGCCCACCGGTCCATAGAGGTCGAGACGGACGGTCTTCCCACCCCTGGCGATCAAGTATTCCTCCACCTCGTCGCGGTACTGCTTGCCGGTCACCGGATCGGGAGCGGAGTTCCGCCGGTACACGATCTTCACGCCGGCCCCTGCTGGCAGGCTTACCGGATCGACCGACCGCGCTTCGAACGCCGGCTGCGTCGAGCGCAGCCGCGGTATCTCGTGGGCGGCCGCGTCGGCCACGCTCGGCGCCTGGCTTCCCTCCACCGTCTCGGCGGCGATACCGTTCAGCTTGTCGACGAACAAGGCCCGCGCTCCAGCCGTCGTCTGCGCCCAGCCCTCGGGGCGGACGAAGGAATAGCCGCCCGAGGCATTCATATAAGCAATGAATGCGACGTTGTCCGGAATATCTCCCGGCGGATTCTTCTCCACCGGGACCGGTTCCTGGGATCCGCCAGCCGAGGCGCCCCCGCCGGCCGCCGCGGGCGAAGCCGTGCTCTGCGACGATCCGGATCCCCCAGAGGCTCCCGAGGACGACGGCGTGCTGGAGGATGAACCGCAGGAAACAAGGCCAGCTATGGAGAAGAGCCCTACCAGCGCCAGCCCCCAGACCGCCAGCAACTTTCGTGTCCACATAGGCCGA
>NZ_CAKJTR010000168.1:7588-9338 GCF_917627355.1 Protofrankia sp. Cj3
CCATGCCGCGACGCCGCTTAACAGAAGCTGAACCCTCAGCCGGTGGCACGGTCTTCGTGCCCTGCGGGGAGAACACGAAAGACCTGGACACCGCGATGACACTCGTCCCCCGCGGTAGGCCACCTATCCCCGGGGCGTTCTGAGCGGTCGGTCAGCGCAGGATGCCGGTGTGACCGACGGAGTAACGGCCCGGCTGAGGCCACACACAGGCACCGTGCGGCCCCGGCCCCACCCTGATCCGCGCCAGCAGACTCCCGTCCCTCGTCGAAATCGCGTACACCTCACCGTTGTACCGGCCGGTCAGCCACAACACCGACCCGTCCGCAGACACCCCACCCATGTCCGGACTCCCCCCACCGGGGAGCTGCCATGTGCGCCGTACCTGGCGGGTCGCGAAATCCACCAGCGAGACCGAACCCTCCCCCCGGTTCGACACGTACATCGCGGTCGCATCCCGGGTCGGGTACAGCCCATGCGTCCCCTTGCCGGTGGGCAGGAACCCAGTCATGACAAACCGGACCGGGTCGACGAGGTGCAGGCCGTTCGCCATCATGTCGGCGACGTAGAGCACCTCGCCCCGCGGGTCGAGCTTGATGTCCTGTGGCATGCCCCCGACCGTCAGGTAGCCCGCAACCGAGGGCGTCGCCAGATCGACCTTGACCAGCTTCCCGGAGAACTCACACGTCGCGACGAGGAACGAGTTGTCCGCGGCAAAGTCGACATGGTCGACCCCCGGGCAGTCGACAGGCAGGTGCATCCGCAACTGCCAGGTGTGTGGGTCGTAGAAGTCCAGCCGTTGCAGCGCCTCTGCCACCACAATCGCATATTTTCCGTCCGGGGTGAAGTACATGTTGTAGGGGTCTGCGACCGGAATATTCGGCCCTTTGATCCTGCCGGTGGTCGGGTCGACCGGGGTGAGACTGTTGGCCAGGTCGTTGGTCACGTACAGCGTCGACAGATCCCAGGACGGCACCACATGCTGGGGATTGCGGCCGGTCACGTAATGGTCGATCACCGTGAATCTCGCCGGATCGATCACATCGACGGTGTTGCTGTCACTGTTCGGAACGTAGACGAGCTGCCTCGCGCGACGAACAGCCGGACTGAACTGGTTCGCCCCGTCAAAGGCATACACATCGACCGGTTGTGAGCCACCGCCGTCCCCCGCGGGAGCCGATAGTGGCGCCGGATTCCCGTTCGTCGATACCTGCGGTCGTGCCGGCGTCGCAGCACGTATGGACGGTCCAGGTTCTTCCGCGCAAGCCGCCGCCAGCGCGGCCCACACAGCGATAACGACCGCCACCCGCAACGCCCGCGGCGGTTGGCGGTCAGAGGAGGTCCACACAGGCATGCTCCGATTTCAGCTGAGACCGGCGGCAAGAAGCGTAACGGCATCCGTCTGCGTGGTACCCAGCGCCCCCTCCACTACACGTTCCACCAGCCAACAGGTGCGTCCTGCACCCGTTCCCAGAACAAAAAAGGTCACCGGAACCGCCGGTCCGGGCATTTCCGTGCAAGCACCCAGGGGTGCGCGAAGGTCGCACAGCGTTACGATCTACTACTTTTTGTAGTCGTCTTGTGAGGCCATCCACATGCACCGTGGAAGGGTATAGTGCGCTTCAACGCTGCCCCGCCTACATCGGTCGAGATTCGCCAACATATCGGCGCGGCACGTCGCGTGTCGACCAGAAGAATCTGCTGGAACGTGATAGGCGACCTGTGGCCGCTGCATTATCTGACATCTGACGTG
>NZ_CAKJTR010000168.1:9785-10455 GCF_917627355.1 Protofrankia sp. Cj3
CCGTTGTGATGAAAATGACCTTCCGGTCGGGATAATGAAAGTACCAGAAACACAACCCCAACCGAGAAGGCCATCGCATGTCATCATGCCAGACCGGCGCCACCCTGTCGAACGGCCATGACCACGCCGGCGAGAATACGGCCAGCAGACTTCTCGAGATGCTGCGCCAGGTGAAAGATTTCCGGGCGGCCCGCGGAAAGATCTACAACATTGATTGTATTCTCGCTGTCGCGGTTGTCGCGACACTCGCTGGCGCCGCGAACTACCGCCAGATCGGCCGACGGGCTGGCGACCTTCCGCAACGCCTTCTCGCCCAGCTCGGGGCGCCCTACGATTATTTTCGCGCGTGGTACGAGGCGCCGAGCGAGAGCACGATTCGGGATGTCCTGACACAGGTCGACGCGGACGTGTTGGACCTTATTGTCGGTGCCTGGCTGCATGAATGCGCGACACGTGATCGCGACGGTGATCTGGTGCTCGCGCTGGATGGGAAGGTTCTGCGGGGCGCCTGGACCGATGAGAACGCGCAGGTCACACTGTTTGCCGCCATGATCCATGAAGACGGCGTCGTCGTCGCCCAGACCCTGGTTCCCAGCAGCACCAACGAAATAACCCAGGTGGGGAAGCTGGTAAAAATGATTAAATATACACGGGGGCGAGCCATTATCAC
>NZ_CAKJTR010000168.1:10834-11317 GCF_917627355.1 Protofrankia sp. Cj3
CCTCATCACGAGAAAGAAGAACGCTCACACGGACGCATCAAGCGGTGGGCCATCTGGACCACGACCGCCGAGGACATCCGCTTCCCGTTCGCACGGACGATAGCCATAATCCGCCGAGAGGAATTCGACCTTGAAGGAAACCGACTCACGAAAGAATACGCCTTCATCATTACCAGCCTGCGGGGAAGTCGTGCCACCCCCGCCGCCATCCACACCCATGTTCGTCGGCACTGGGGAATCGAAAACCGTGTGCATTATGTCCGCGACACCGCATGGCAGGAAGACGCCTGTCACGCCCGCCTCGGAAACGGCCCGCGAAACCTCGCCATTCTGCGGAACCTCGCCCTCAGTCTCCTTCGTCTCCACGGCATTAAAAAAATCAAAAAAACCCTCGAGTACATCGCCGGAGACCGTAACAGAGCACTCAGGTTTCTGAATACATAGAGCAACTGTTCGCTACGCTGTGCGACCTTCGCGCAGCCC
>NZ_CAKJTR010000169.1:0-10306 GCF_917627355.1 Protofrankia sp. Cj3
CACCTGCCCGGCACCCGGGTCTGGCTGGGCGGCCAGTGGTTCGGCCTGGCCGGCGTGCTCGAGCCCGTCCCGCTCGCCCCCGAACTGGACAACGCGGCCCTGGTTGGATGGACCGCCGCGCAGACGGCTCTCGGCTTCAACGGCCACCCCACGACGCTCTACACCCGATCGGCGGCGCCCGAGGTGGAGGCTGTCCGTTCGGTGCTGCCAGCCACCGTGAACCCGCAAAGCCCGTACGAGGTCCGGGTCTCCCGTCCCTCCGAGGCGCTTGCCGCCCAGCGCGTCACCCACCGCACGCTCGACGGTCTCCTCCTCGGGCTCGGCGCGGTAGCCCTCGTGGTCGGCGGGGTCGGCGTGGCCAACACCATGGTCATTTCCGTACTGGAGCGGCGTGGTGAGATCGGCCTGCGTCGGGCCCTCGGTGCCACCCGGGGACAAATCCGCCTGCAGTTCCTCATGGAATCGCTGCTGTTGGCCGGCCTCGGCGGCGTCGGTGGTGTGATCATTGGTGTGCTCGCCACGGGCGGGTACGCGCTCACGCAGCACTGGCCGGTGGTCATTCCGCTGGCCGCCTGGCTGGGTGGCGTGCTTGTCACGCTGCCGGTCGGCGCGGTCGCGGGTCTCTATCCCGCCATCCGCGCCGCCCGCCTCACTCCGGTCGCCGCGCTGACCACGCCATGACAGGAGCTTTTTCGGTTGATCCTCCGGTTGGTCCGGGCGGGTGCCCGGCCGGGAGCGCCGCCGGGCTGCCCACGGCCCGTCGCATCGCCGCGACGGCGCCCGGACACCGGCTCCGCGCCCTGGCGGGACCCATACCGGTTGACGCCGGCGATCACTGCGCAAGGATGCTGTTCCGTGCGGATCGGATTCCTTGTTGAACAGATGCTGGCACCGGTGCCGGGTGGGACCGGGCGGTACTCGGCGGAACTCGCCGCCGCGCTCGCCCGGACAGCGCGGCCGGGTGACGTGGTCATCAGCTGGTGCGCCTGGCGGGGCAGCCTCGAAGCGGACAGCGCGGCCGTGCCGGGTGTGGTCGGTCCCATCCGGTTACCGCTGCCCCGGCGGGGGCTTGCCGCCGCCTGGCCGCGCGGCCACGGGCCGGCACCGAGCGGCGTGGGCGTGGTGCACGCCCCGACGCTGCTCGTCCCGCCCCGGCGGGACGGGGTGGGGCTCGTGGTCACGATCCACGACGCGGTGCCGTGGACCCATCCGCACACCCTGACCCCGCACGGGGCGCGGTGGCACCGGCAGATGGGTGAGCGCGCGGCTCGCCGGGCCGACGCCGTGATCGTGCCGACCAGGGCCGTCGCCGCCGACCTCCAGCTACATCTGGCGATCCCGGACGACCGGCTGCACGTCATCGGCGAGGGGGTGGCCGACGCGGTCAGGACCGTCCCGGCGGACGCGGACGCTCGCGCGGCCCGGCTCGGCCTGCCCACCGGCGGGTATCTGCTCACCCTGGCCACCCTCGAGCCGCGCAAGGGCCTGGACACCGCGCTGGCCGCGCTGGCCGAGCCCACCGCGCCCGGCCTGCCGCTGGTACACGTCGGTTCACCGGGCTGGGGCGGGCTGGACCTGCGGGCCGAAGCTGAGCGGGCGGGCCTCGACAGCGGCCGGGTGCACCCGCTTGGGCGCCTTGACGACCCCGACCTCGCCGTCGTCCTGTCGCGGGCCACGGCGCTGCTCGCGCCCAGCCGGTCGGAGGGGTTCGGGCTGCCGGTCCTCGAGGCGATGGCCCATGGTGTCCCCGCGGTCGTCTCCGACATACCCGCCTTCGCGGAGATCGGTGGGGACGCCGTGGTCACCGTGCCGGTGGCGGACCCGGCGGCGCTCGCCCAAGCGGCCGCCGCCGTGGTCGCGGACGACGGCCTGCGGCGTGGGCTGGCTGTGGCCGGACGGGCGAGAGCAGCCGCTTTTAGTTGGAATGGGGCGGCAGAGACCGTCTGGTCCCTCTACCGTCAACTTACCGACTCCCGGGCCTTGACCACCAAGGATCGGGGGCCGGCGTAGTCTTGCCAGCGGGCCGAAGATGGCGCAATCGTGGATCTTCCAGCGTTGTCGGTGGCCCTAAGGAACCTAGTAGGCCAAAGACCGTGCGGGCGTGATCTTTCGTGCGGCTGGAGGCCCTGAGGGAGCTAGCGGTGAGAAACATGCCGCCAGTCGGAAGGAGCGCCGTGTCTCCCCGGGTGCTCGTCGACGCAACCGCGGTTCCAGCCGATCGCGGCGGCGTCGGTCGCTATGTCGACGGGCTGGTGGCTGCCCTGGACGCGGCAGGCGCCGACCTGGCTCTCGTCTGCCAACGGTCCGACTATGAACGGTACGGCCGGTTGGCCCCGCACACGGACGTGGTGCCGGGGCCGGCCGCGATCGCCCACCGGCCGGCCCGTCTCGCCTGGGAGCAGACCGGCCTGCCGCTGGTCGCCCACCAGGTGGGGGCGCAGGTCATCCATTCGCCGCATTACACTATGCCACTGCGTACTTCCCAGCCCGTGTGCGTGACCATCCATGACGTCACCTTCTTCACGGAGGCGGAGATGCACACCGCCGTGAAGGGGACATTCTTCCGCTCGGCGATGCGCACGGCCGTCCGCAAGGCCAAGAGAATCATCGTTCCGTCCAAGGCCACCCGGGACGAGCTCATCCGGGTCCTGGACAGTGACTCGACGGCGACGGACGTCGCCTACCACGGTGTGGACACATCGACCTTCCATCCGCCCACGGAGGAGGACAAGCGCCGCGTCCGCCTCCGGCTCGGCCTGGCTGACAGCCGGTATGTCGCTTTCCTCGGCATGCTCGAGCCCCGCAAGAACGTGCCGAACCTGATCCGCGGCTGGGCCGAGGCTGTCCACGGGCGTGCGGACGCGCCCGCGCTGGTGCTTGCCGGCGGCTCGGGCTGGGACGACGACGTGGATGCCGCGGTCGCTTCGGTGCCGTCCCACCTGAAGGTCATCCGGCCGGGCTACCTGCGTTTCTCCGACCTCCCCGGCTACCTGGGCGGGGCGTTGCTGGTCGCCTACCCGTCCCATGGGGAGGGTTTCGGGCTGCCCGTGCTGGAGGCCATGGCCTGCGGCGCGCCGGTACTGACGACTCCGCGGCTCTCCCTGCCCGAGGTGGGCGGCGACGCGGTCGCCTACACGCAGCCGGACATCGACTCGATCGCCCACGAGATGGGCGCGTTGCTCGACGATGCCCAGCGGCGCGGGGCGCTGGCGCGGGCCGGGCTCGCCCGCGCCAGGGAGTTCACCTGGGCGGCGAGCGCCGAGACGCATCTGGCGAGCTACGCGCGGGCAGCCGCTGACACCTGACCAGACGGCCCTGGCCAGCCGGCCGGCCAGGGCCCGCACAGCCTGCCCCGATGCCCGACCCCGATGCCTGGCCCGGGAACGCCGATGGCATCCTGGCCCGAGCGGAACGTTCTCACATACACAGGGTGGGCGGGCGGGGATGATGAAGGCGGGCTGGTGAACGTGCGGGACGCGGTAGCTTCGGCACGTTCACACGATCAGCGGGGCGAGCGGCCGGAGCCTGCCGCCACCGAACCGGAGATTCGTGTCGTGGTCGTGGGCTACCACTCCGGTGAGGTGCTCGGTCCGTTCATGGACTCCCTGACCAAGGCCACGGCAAGGTCCTACGAGGTGGTTGTCGTGGACAACTCGCCGGTGCTGGATGAGGGCACGGCCAGGGTGGCCGAGCGCGGCGAGGTCCGGCTGGTGCGCGCTGGGAGCAACCTCGGGTACGGCAGCGCGGCCAACCGGGGTGCGGCCGGTGCCGGTGCGCCGTGGCTGGTGGTGGCCAACGCCGACATCGCGTTCACGCCTGGATCGCTCGATGAGCTTCTGGACGCGTCGGGCCGCTGGCCGGGAGCGGGGGCCTTCGGTCCGGCGATCACGAACCCGGGAGGTGTGCTCTACCCGTCCGCCCGCGAGCTTCCCTCGCTGGGGCGCGGGATCGGCCACGCCCTGCTCGGCTGGTGCTGGCCGGCGAACCCGTGGACGACGGCCTACCGCCGGGACCGGGCCACCCCGGTCGAGACGACCGCCGGCTGGCTGTCGGGGTCGTGCCAGCTGCTGCGGCGGCAGGCGTTCGAGGCGGTCGACGGCTTCGACGAGGCGTACTTCATGTTCATGGAGGATGTGGATCTGGGCCGCCGCCTCGGCCTGCTCGGCTGGCAGCTGGTCTACGTCCCCACCGCCGTCGTCGAGCATCTGGGCGGTCATTCCACGAAGCGCACCTCGCGACGGATGGTGATCGCGCATCATCGCAGCATGCTCCGCTACCTGTCCCGGCAGTACCCGTCGCGGCGTTACCTGCCGTTGCGGCTCGCTATCGGGGTGGGCCTGGGGCTGCGGCTGCTCCTCGCGCTCGCGCTCGCGGACGACAGCGCGGGAGCCCGGGTGACCCGGTCCGCTGCCGAGCTGCCGGCCAGCCGCCGCCCCAGCGCGGGCCACTGAGAGCGCGGACGGCTGAGAGCGCGGCCGAGAACGACCGCGAGGATCGGGCGGGCCGCCGTCCGCTGGGGACTGGCAGGGGGACGCTGACAGGCCGCCGTGCTGTGGATCACTGTCGCGGGATCAGCTCGCTCAGCCGGCCGGCCACGACGGAGATCATGGCGCTGGACAGACGCGGCGCCGCGGCCACATCGTCGACGACGGCGCGGACCCGGTCGGCCCGTGCCCCGGTCGCGATTCTGTCGATGGCCGCGTCCAGGTCGAACTCGGGCGTGGCCATGGCCGCCTCGGTCAGCGCCGACCGGGCACGGGCGACGTCCGCCCGCAGGGTCGCCGCGGCGATGTGCTCCCAGTACGACTGGCCCGGCAGCTGCGCGCCCCGGCCGATGAGGTGCGCGAGGCCCAGGCGTCCCAGGCCGAGCCGTGTCCCGATGGCCGTGTAGGCGTGCAGCACGTCACTTGGTTCCAGGTCGTTGCGCAGGGCGATGTCGACGATGTCGAGCGCCGGGCTCATCGCGTCGAGCCACGCGACGCGCTCGGCGAGGCGCGCGGGCAGGCCACGCTCGTAGAGCTGTTCGGCCAGCCGCAGGATGCCGGCCAGCTCCTGATCGGACCCGGCCGTGGCGAGCACCGATGGCAGGGCCGCCGTCACCTCCCGCATCCCGTCGGCGTATCGGGTGATCTCCGCCGCGATGTCCAGCGGCGACCGGCGGGCCCGCAGCAGCCACAGCGCGGATTCCTCCTGGACGAAGTGGCAGTGCAGCAGCGCCTCGGCGGTGGGATCGGTGGAGCCCACGGCCGGGCGTGCCCGGCTGCCGCCGTCTCCGAGGCAGTGGGTGTCCATGGCCGCCCAGATGTCGGTCAGGCCGAGCAGCTCCCGGGTGATGACGAAGGCCCGGGTGCCCTGGACGGTGTCCGCGCCGGTCAGTTCACGCAGCCGGTGGAGGAAGCCTGCGCCGACCCGGTCGATGACCGAGTTGGCGAGCTGGGAGGCTATGATCTCCCGCCGCAGAGGGTGCCGGCCGAAGTGCTCCCGCAGCAGCTCCCGCAGTGACGCCGGCAGGTAGGTGTCCAGGGTGGGCCCGCCGACCGGCTCGTCGGGCAGGCTCGACGCCAGCAGCGACCGGGCGACCATCCGCTTGGCGTAGGCGTGCAGGACGGCGATCTCCGGTCGGGTGTAGGTGCGTCCCGCCGCAAGCCGGGCGTCGAGCTCCTCGGCGTCTGGCAGGCTCTCCACATCCGGGTCGATCTCGCCGGTCTCCACCAGATGGCTGATGAACCGCGACAGCCCGTCCGCCATGGACATGGCATGCCGTTCGGCCGCGCTCAGCGCCAGGGCCTGGCGGGCGGAGTCGGTCAGGACCGCTCGCGTGACGTCACCGGTGGCCGACACCAGCAGCCGCTCGCGATCGGCCCGGTCGATCGCTCCCTTGTTGATGGCCAGGTCAAGGCCAATCTTGATGTTGACCTCCCGATCGGAGCAGTTCACTCCGGCGGAGTTGTCCACGAAGTCGGTGTTGCAGCGTCCGCCGTGCATGGTGAACTCGACCCGGGCGGCGTCGGTGAGGCCGAGGTTCCCGCCCTCGGCCACGACCCGGGCGCGCAGCTCGGTCGCGTTGACTCGCATCCCGTCCCGGGCCTTGTCCCCGACCGCGCCGTGTTCCTGCGTGCTTGCCTTGACCCAGGTGCCGACACCGCCGTTCCACAGCAGGTCGACCGGTGCCCGCAGCACCGCCCGGACCAGGGCGTCGGCGGGCAGCGCGTCGTCGCCGACCCCCAGCAGCTCCCGTACCTGTTCGGTCAGCGCGATCTGTTTGGCCGACAGCGCGAACACGCCACCGCCGGCCGACAGCACCGACCGGTCGTAGTCGTCCCAGCTGCTCCCGGGCAGCGCCGCGAGGCGTTCGCGCTCGGTGAATGAGCGGGCCGGGTCGGGGGCGGGGTCCAGAAATATGTGTCGATGATCGAACGCGGCGACCAGCCGGATGTAGCGGGAGAGGAGCATGCCGTTACCGAAGACGTCCCCGGACATGTCACCGATGCCGACGACGGTGAGCGGTTCGCGGTCGGCGTCCACGCCCAGCTCGGCGAAGTGACGGCGGACGGATTCCCAGGCACCCCGGGCGGTGATGCCCAGCGCCTTGTGGTCGTACCCGCTGCGGCCACCCGAGGCGAAGGCGTCGCCGAGCCAGTAGCCGCTCGACGCCGCCACCTCGTTGGCGAGGTCGGAGAAGCGTGCGGTGCCCTTGTCCGCCGCGACCACCAGGTAGCTGTCCGGCTCGTCCCGGCTGACCAGGCCAGGCCTGCGGACGGTGACACCGCCGACCCGGTCGTCCACGAGCGCCAACAGCGCCCGCATGAACTCCGCGTAACAGGACCTGGCCAGCGCGGCCAGTTCGTGGGGGTCCGCCGGTGGACGCCGCAGGACGAAGCCGCCCTTGGCGCCGTCCGGCACGATGATGGCGTTCTTGACCCGCTGGGACTTCATCAGGCCGAGAATCTCGGTGCGCAGGTCCTCTTGGCGGTCGGACCACCGGATGCCGCCCCGGGCCAGCCGCGCCCCGCGAAGATGCAGCGCGTCGAACCGCCCGGAACTGACGAAGGTCTCCGCCTCGGGGACCGGCGGCGGCAGCCAGGGCAGCCCCGCTGACATGATCTTGATGGCGAGCGTGTCCGGCGCGTCCACCGTGAGTGCCTCGGGCTCGGGACGGCGGCCGGAGCCGGGAGACGCCGCCGGTGGGTAGAACGTCGTCCGCACAACCGCGAGGACGAGGTCGCGCAGCCGGCGCAGGACTGTGTCGTCGTTGATGCTGGTCACCCACGCCAGCGCGGCCTCCAGCCGGGCGTGCAGCCGGCTGCCGTGCGCGGGGCTTGCCCGCAGCGGGTCCAGCCGGGCATGGAACAGCGCGACGAGATCGTGCGCGTAGGACGGGTGGGCGGTCAGGATCCGGTGGGCGTAGCGGGTGCCCAACGACGTCCCGGCGAGGCGCAGGTAACGGAACATGGCCCGCAGCAACGCCACCTCCCGGGCGGTGAGGCCAGCGGTGAGGACGAGCGCGTCGAGGCTGTCGCTGTCGATGTCCCCGCGCGCGAGGCCCGCCAGGATGCCGCGCAGGCCGTCCATCTGCTTGATGGCGGCATCGGCGAGCTCCGGTGTGGTGCGCACGTGGTATTCGTCGAGGCTGGCTGTGCCGCCAAGCGGGTCCGGTTGCTTCGGCAGGCTGCGATGGGTTGTCGCGCGCAGGCCGAGGTTGGTCAGCACCGGTATGACGTCGGCTATGGGCGGCCCGTCGCCGTGCCAGGCGAGCCACACCGTGAGCGTGGCGGGACCGCTGCCGTCGGTGCGGGCGGCGGCGAAGCCCGGTTCTCTGCCGTCGGCAAGCGCGGCCATGGCCGTCTCGGCGCCCGGCCGGACGTTGCTGGAGGAGACCCGATAGTCGGCGGGCCACTGGCGCACCACGTCTTCAGCATCGCCAGTGCGGCCCGTCCGCGCATTCCGGCGGGCCGTCCGGGCTGGTGAGCGGGTGTCCGCGACCCGACGTCACCGCAGTGCCCCAACATCGTGCGTCGGGGCGCGGGGCCTCTGGGACACTCACGCTCTATGGACGCTGTGATGCTGGTCGGGGGACAGGGTAGTCGCCTGCGCCCACTGACGATGTCAGCACCGAAACCGATGCTTCCGGTCGCCGGCGTTCCGGTGACCGCCCACATGCTCGCCCGCGCGCGCGATGCCGGGATCACCCGCGTTGTCCTCGCCACCGCGTACCGGGCCGAAGTATTCGAAGAGTACTTCGGCGACGGCTCCGCGCATGGTCTGGAACTGGAGTACGTCACCGAGGCCGAGCCGCTGGGAACGGGCGGCGCGATCCGTAACGTCGTGTCGCGGCTGCGCGCCGCGCCGGGCGAGCCGGTGGTCGTCTTCAACGGCGACATCCTGTCCGGCCTGGACATCGTCGCGCTGGTGCGCCGTCACCGGGACACCGACGCGGCCGTCACCCTGCACCTGACCGAGGTTGGTGACCCGCGCGCGTTCGGCGTGGTCCCCACCGACGCCGACGGCCGGGTCACCCAGTTCCTGGAGAAGACACCCGACCCGCCGACCAACCGGATCAATGCCGGCTGCTACGTCTTCCGGCGGTCCGTGATCGACGGCATTCCGGCCGGCCGGCCGGTCTCGGTCGAGCGGGAGACCTTTCCAGGACTGCTGGCGTCCGGCGTTCTCGTGGCCGGTTATGTCGACAGCACCTACTGGCTCGATCTGGGCACTCCGGACGCGTTCATCCAGGGGTCGCGGGACCTGGTGACGGGGCGGATCGCCTCCTCCGCGCTGCCGGGACCGGTCGGTGATCAGCTGCTGTTGCCGGGTGCCTCCGTCGCCGGGGACGCCAAGATCAGTGGTGGCGCGGTGGTGGGCGCTGGCACGACGGTCGGTGCCGGCGCCACGGTGGACGGTGCGGTGCTCTTCGACGGAGCGGTCATCGGTGAGGGTGCTGTGGTGCGCGGGTCGGTGGTGGGCGCTGGCGCGGTCATCGGCGCGCGGGTGTCACTTGACGGGGTCATCGTGGGTGACGGCGCGCGGATCGAGCCCGGCAACGAGCTGCGGGCTGGCGTCCGGGTGTTCCCCGGTGCCGTTCTGGGGGCGGGCAGCATCCGCTTCAGTTCGGACCGCGCGTGAGCGCGGTGAGGCGGCGCCCGCCCGCTCCAGCCCGGCACCCCGGTCGCGTTCCGCTCAGCGCTGGTGACCCGACAACAGCGCCCGCGTCAGCGCCGCGTCACCGCGTCGCGGCGGCCGTGTCCGCTGGCGTGGGCGTGCCTGCTGAGGCAGGCGTGCCTGCTGAGCTGGGCGCGGTGGTCCCGGGACCCGGTCCGGTGGGCTGCCGCGCGCTGCCGGCGATGGTTGGGCTCAGGTCGAGCGGGCCACCGGCCGCACCGGACTCGGGTGCGGTGGGGGAGTCCCACACCGCACCGGCCGGGCTGGGGTTGGCATAGGTCCCCACGAACTCCTTGATGGCCGCCTCGGACACGACCGCGCACCGCTGGGTCCGGTCCCAGGCGGTCAGTACGAAGTGCTTGTTCTCGGTGAACTCGCCGCGTTCCCAGGGGACGGCGATGAACCGGTCACCGGCGGACTCCGCGGCGGCGCGCAGCGCGGTCACCTGGTCGTCGGGGAGTTTCGCGTCGTACCAGCCGATGACGAAGCCGTGTTCCAGGTTGTGGACGGCACGCTCGATCCGCAGGTTGGGAATGCGCTCGTAAAAACGGTAGGCGTCCGGCAGCGGGCTGGAATCGTGGTTACCCGATGACGGCGGCGCGACGGTGTAGTCGACGGTCTGGTTGGCCGCGACGTGGGTGCTGCCGTGGGAGGCGTCGTTGACGACGCCGGTGCATCCGGCCGCGGTCGCGGCCGTGCTCGCCCTGGTGACGTAACCGACCGAGCGGCTCTGGTCCTTCGCCCGGTTGTCCAGCAGCGCGTACACGATGATGCCGGCCAGTAGCGTCAATGCGGCCAGGCCACCGATTCCGTAGATCAGAAAGGAACGTCGGCGCTCCTGGCGCCGCTGTTCGCGCCGGAGCGTGTCGAGCCTCGCGTTGCGTTCCGCACTCTTTTTTCCCACAGCGCACGATCCTACGGAGGGCCGGCCGGCATCCACCCGGCTCGTCCGTCCTGGTAGGCCCCACCGGGGGGCGTACGGACCTCAGTTTCTGATCACTCGACTGGCGAACACCCAGCCGCGCCCGAAGATCCTCTAAAGCAACGCGGAGAGCATCGATTCCTTCGACTACCCCTACCTGCCGTTCTACGCCGGCACGGCCTACACAGCGCTCTCCAAGTCCGAGAAGGCGCGAACCTTCGCCCA
>NZ_CAKJTR010000170.1:0-10205 GCF_917627355.1 Protofrankia sp. Cj3
TGCGACAGCTACCCGCTGGGCGGTTCGGCGCTGTCTGTCCATAGAGAACCCCTTGCCAGGAGCGTGTGCTGAAAAATCCGTGACTCCCGAACGATGAATGGGTGAGAGCGGATGCGGCTGGCGGAGCACGGCTGGACGACCGGCCTACCGGCTCTGGGGACGGTCAATCGCGGCGGACGGACGCGGCTGGGAAATCCTGGGTGTAGCCGGCTCCACCGAACAGCTGGCAGGCCGGGACCGTTCGCCGGCTCGGTGCGATGACGGGGCTGGGGCGCCGGTGCTGCCCGGCATGGGTGGGGGCGGCCCGTTTCCCGGAAAGCCGCGCTGTGCGTTGGCCGGCCGCATTCGTGCCCGAGAATTCTGCTGGTAACCGTTGACGGGGCCGACCAGATCGGCGGGTTCGGCCACCGTCACCTCAACCGGTTCTTCAGCGGTCTGTGTCACATCCGACAGCCTGAGCCAGGACCGACAGCGTGAGATAGCTCCAAACGGAGATCTCGGTCAGGAGGTCTCCGGGCAGAGATAGCGGACAGGGCCGAGGGCCGGGCGTGCTGGCCGATATGGGTACTCGCCTCGTTGGTACGGGTAAGACTCCCACCACCTGCCCGCACGCCATCCGCCGGGCCCGGCGGACAGGAAGTCTCGGTGCGTGGAGCGTGTGGGCGTCGCCTATGGTGCGGAGCTTCTCACCGGAGTCGTTGCCGGCCGCGGCGGGTGGAGCGGGCCGTGCTCTGGATGATCGAAGCTGGTGGTCGGCAGGGTGCTGAGGAAGGTTCTGGCCTGAAACGCCGCATGGATGCGTGCCACGCCGGGAGCGGCGGATGCTTCCACCATCACCGGTCC
This sequence comes from Protofrankia sp. Cj3, assembly GCF_917627355.1. NCBI lineage: Bacteria > Bacillati > Actinomycetota > Actinomycetes > Frankiales > Frankiaceae > Protofrankia > Protofrankia sp. Cj3. Next base: position 844 of record NZ_CAKJTR010000170.1, read on the forward strand.
GCGATAGCCGGCGTCGGCGAGCTGGTTACACAGCCGGGTATGGTCGATACGACCGGTTGTACCGGGCCAGCGTTGCTCGTGCTCTGGCTGTCCGGCCGGTGGCGGGTCGGCCAGCCGGACGTCGATGACTCGCTCCAGCCAGGTGCGGGACTCGGTGGCGGTGGTGGATGCGAGATCGCCGAGGGCGCCCGCGGCGGCGAGATGGGCGCTGTTGACGACGAGCCCGGTGGCCGGGCCAAGGGCGGACAGCAGCTCGACCAGGTCGGTGAGGCTGCCTGCCGGGTCCTGCGGAGTGTGCCAGGCTGTGGTCGGCCGGTGCAGGTGCTCGATGCCGAATGTCAGTCCGGCTGTCCCCGCGAGATCGACCAGGTTCGCGAGCGCTCCTGGCAGGGCGTGCCGGCGCGTTGCGACCGGGATGATGTCGGCTGGCAGCCGGGAGGAGACCACGGCCACTCTGAGCCGGGCGCTGTATGCGGCGGTGGCGGTGAACGCGGCTAGCGCGGCGTGCCGGGTGGCCGCGTCGGCGGAAAAGAGATCATTCATGGGGTAGACCCAGGTGACGGTGAGCTGATGGTGGTCGACGAGCCGCGCGAGGCGGTCGCGGTCTGTCGGCGGGGTCAAGTGCAGGTGCAGGTGCACGCCGGTGAAGCCGGCGGCGATCGCCATGCGGGTGACGGTTGGTGGATCATCATCGGGGTATCCGAGGCTCTGTAAGGACAGTGACGGGATCATTGCGGGGCCTTGCCGGCGCGGTGACCGGTTGGTGCCGAGCAGCGTGTGCTGAGGCCAGCCGCCGTGGCGGCTCTGTTCGAACCGGCTCTGTTCGAACCGGCTCTGTTCGAACCGGTTGTGTTGCGCGGCGCGCGATCCGGCCGCCCGGCATGGCCCCGCTGAAGCGTGTTCATGGGCGGATATCCAGGATGTAGCGGGTGCCGGCCGCGTCCGCTGGACCGGCGTGGTCCTGGTAGCGGGTGCGGACGTCAACAACCCGCAGGCCGGCCAGCTCAGCGATGAGCAGCAGTTCCGGAAGGTTGTAGGACCGCATGACGTGGATGTGCTCAGCCTCGTCCAGCAAGGCCAGATCCGGGCTCGTAACGGTATGTCGAATCCGTTCAGTGACAACATGTGTGGTGCGATCAATGCTGATCGTGGTCGTGACCGTCACCGAGCCATCCGGGTGCCGATAGGTCCGTTGCGGGAGGGAGATCGGCATGTCCAGCGCGGCCCGGTAGACCGGATCATCCCAGAACGCCTTCACATCGAGCAGCAGCCGCCCCCCGACCGTTAATCGAGCCGCATAGTCGGACAGGAGACCAGCCTGATCGTCAAGGACGTACTGGAAGACCCCGGAGGTGAACAGCACCTGCCGAACCGGCGGCAGAACGTCGGGGGCGTGCCGCAGGTCGGCATATACCAGCCCGACCTGACCGTTGCAGCGTTTCCAGGCGGCGGTGAGCATCGCCCCGCTATGATCGATCCCGGTCGCTGGGATTCCCGCCGCGACGATCGGCGCCAGGATCCGCCCGGTGCCGCAGCCGACCTCGACCACCGGTCCGCCGAACTCGACAGCAGCCGCCGTGTAGAAGTCGCTGTCGGCACGGCAGGCGCTGAACTGCGCGTCGTCAAAGGCGGCTGAGGCCTCGAACAGCTGATGATTCGCCTTGGCCACATGTTGCGGGTCGATCTCGGCCGACTCCGGGAGACGGCCGAGCCGTACCGCGGTCACTGGTATTCCCCCGCGGATGTCGCGGGCACGGCGATGTGTTCTCCGATACTCCTCGGCCGTTGGTGAAGCATTGTAAATGGTGCGCGGGATAACATGTGTGAACCCATTAGGTGGCCTCGTGGTTGCTGGATCATGTCGAGTGTGCTCAGTAGCATCGGAGAATCTCCTTCAGGCCGATTGGCGGGTAGGCTTGCCGGAGGTCAGCTATTCTTGTTGGCAGGCATCTTTCTTCCAGTGGTGCCGGTCGGCGCGCGATACGGCCGGTGAGCTCTGAAAGCCTGCGCTGGACCGGCTGCATCGGGTAGCTCCGATCGGAGGTCTCGGTGCGGGGGTCTCCAGATGGAAGTGGCGGACGAGTCCGAGCGGTCCGATAATGAGGACGATGGCGTGTGAACGGCGAGGGCCCACGACGGCCGGGGCCCACCGCAAGGCCCTTGTCGCCGGTCGTTTGTGCCGGCTGGGCCAGCCATGCCGGGTGTCTCGCACGGTGGTCACGGTGAACGCGGTGGTCACGGTGAACGCGGCGTTCACCGTGGGCGCTGGGGAACCGGGCGCCACGAACAAGCTGGGCACGGCCGAGCCGTTGTCCGCGGCTGTCGCACGAACGTGATTGTCGGTGGCATTCCTGCCGTCGGGCTCGCGGCCGTCCTCGCCGTTGCCGCCGGCCTCGTTGTCTGGGGCTTCCGGCATCGCGGCGACCTCGGGACAAGCGCTGACCGGGCCACGTTCGCGACCCTGCATACCGCCTCTTTGGCCGCCCCTCACCTTCGTGAGGGGCTGACACCGACCGGCGCGTCCCGATCCGTCCGCCATCTGCGTGCCCTGCTCGGCACCTCGGCTGTTGCGTTGGTGGACGTCGCCGCGACCCTCGCCTGGGACGGGGCTGGGTCGGGGGCGCACGCCGAGTCCGCGATCGAGCATGCAGGCTCAGCGCTGACGACCGGGCGGACCGTGGTCCTCACCGCGTCCGACGTCGCCTGCTCCGATCCGGACTGCCCTGTCCGTGTTGCTGTGGTTGCCCCGGTGACCAGCGAAAACCAGGTCGTCGGCGCGCTGGTCGCCTATGCGCCCAGCGTCGGTGCCGGCTTGGTCCGGGCAACTGAGGAGGTGGCGCGTTGGGTTTCCACCCAGGTCCAGCTTGCCGAGCTGGAGGTGTCCAGGACCAGAGCCGTCGAGGCGGAGCTGCGGGCATTGCGTGCCCAAATCAGCCCACATTTTGTCTACAATTCACTGGCAGCGATCGCTTCGTTTGTCCGTACCGATCCGGAATGCGCCCGCGTGCTGCTGCTGGAGTTCGCCGACTTCACCCGTTATGCCTTCCGCCGGGGTGGGGAGTTCACCACACTCGCCGAGGAGATGCGCAACATCGAGCGCTATCTCGTGCTGGAGAAGGCCAGGTTCGGCGACCGGTTACAGGTGCAGATTCTGGTGGCTCCGGAGGTGCTACCGGTCGCGGTGCCATTCCTTGCCATCCAGCCACTGGTGGAGAACGCCGTACGGCACGGATTGGAGGAGCGGACCGGTGTCGGCCACATCTCGCTCGGGGCCACCGATGACGGCGCCGAGGCACACATCTGGGTGGAGGATGACGGGGTGGGCAGTGATCCAGAATTGGTTCGTCGGGTCCTGGCCGGTGAGTCGGACGCGGATTCGATCGGGCTGGGCAACGTCGACTCCCGGCTGCGGTCGGTCTTTGGCGACGCCTATGGGCTTGTCGTGGAGACCGCGCCGGGGGCCGGCACGAAGGTGAGCTTCCGGGTGCCCAAGTTCGCGTCGGGGGTCCGGGCCGGCTGAATACACACCAGCGTGTTCATGCTGGCTGGACCCTGATGTTCTGAAGTAATCTCCAGTTATGGTGAGTTATGTCAGCTCCGATGCCCCGCCGCGGTGAGAGGCTGTGGTGAGAATCTGAGCGCGCTGGTGGTGGATGATGAGACGCCGGCCCGCAACGAGCTTGTCTGGTTACTTGACGCGGATGGGAGGGTGAGCCGGGTCCGCGCGGCGAGTAGCGGAGCCGAAGCCCTGCGGGCTCTCGACGCCGAACGGTTCGACGTCGTGTTCTGTGATATCCGGATGCCCGGCCTGGATGGCCTGGATCTTGCCCGGGTGCTCGGGCGCTTCGCCGTCCGCCCGCAGGTCGTGTTCGTCACGGCCCACGAGCAGCATGCGGTGGCCGCCTTCGACGTGGCGGCGACCGACTACCTGCTCAAGCCGGTCCGAGCGGAGCGGCTGGCCGAGGCGCTACGCCGGGTCGTCGATACCGGTGGCGCTGTCGGCGGTCGCACAGCGTCAGCGCCGGATGAGACGATCGCCGTGGAGCTTGGTGGTGTCACCCGGTTCGTCCGGCGGTCGGAGGTGCGCTTTGCCGTGGCGCGCGGTGACTATGCGCGCCTGCACACCGCGTCCGACGGTCACCTGGTGCGGATCTCTCTGACAGCGCTGGAGGAGCGCTGGGCTCCGGTCGGATTCGTCCGTATCCACCGCAGCACCTTGGTCGCGCTCGCCTTTATCGACGAGGTCCGCATCGAGGAGGGCCGCTGTTCCGTCCGGCTCGGTGACTGTGTCCTGCCTGTCAGCCGCCGGCACAGCAGACAGCTGCGGGACCGTCTCGTACGCTCGGCGAGCCTGGCTCGGGGCCAGGGTGACCGGCTCTGACAGGAGGCGGCGGGATGGCAACGGGCGACACACCGGACGGCGGCTCCCGGCCGGAAGCACGAGCGGCCCGCCCATCGGCACGGGTACGCATAACCAGCCCGCGGATGGATGCCGCGCCTCGCCCGCCCGCGTGGCCGCTGGCCCGGGACCTCGACGAGCAGACCGCGCTTGGTGAAGTCTATCTGCGCTCACTCCTGCGGGCACAGGTATGGCTGGGAACGTCGCTGCTGGGAACAGTGCTGCTTACGATCGGCGCGATCCCGGTCGTGTTCGCGATGGCTCCGGCGCTGGGCACCGCCCGGCTGCTCGGCATCCCGCTGCCCTGGCTGCTGCTCGGTCTCGTGGTTCATCCCGTGCTGCTGGTGGCCGCCTGGTGGTACATCCGGATGGCGGAACGGAACGAGCGCGACTTCGCCGGCCTGGTGGACCGGCACTGAGGCCGCTGCGGAATGGCGAACACGTGGCCGCAGTCGCTGGCTGTCGCTGGCGTCTGCCTCGCGACGCTGGGCATCGGTGGGCTCGGATTACGGCTGTCCCGCACCACGAGCGACTTCTACGTCGCGAGCCGGTCGGTCAGCCCGCGTTGGAACGCCGCGGCGATCAGCGGTGAGTACCTGTCGGCCGCGAGTTTCCTCGGTGTCGCGGGCTTGGTGCTCGCCTCCGGTGCCGAGATGCTCTGGTACCCGGTCGGGTACACCGCGGGATACCTGGTGCTGCTCGTCCTGGTGTCGGCACCGTTACGCCGGACAGGCGCTTACACGTTGCCGGATTTCGCCGAGATCCGGCTGCGCTCCCCACTGGTCCGCCGGGTTGCCTCCCTGCTTGTCGTCGGCATCGGCTGGTTGTATCTGGTGCCGCAGTTCCAGGGGGCCAGCCTGACGCTGTACACAGTTGTCGGCGCACCCCGCTGGGCCGGAGTCGCCATTGTGGTCGCGGTCGTCTTGGTGGGTGTGCTGGCCGGCGGGATGCGCTCGGTAACGATCACGCAGGCGTTTCAGTACTGGCTCAAGCTCACGGCGATCGCGGTACCGGTTCTTTTCATGCTGGTGGTCTGGGGTGCCGACGGCGCGCCCGACCCGTCGGCCGCAGGACATCCCGTGACCCGGCAGACGACGACGGTGCGCCTGATCGAGGACACCCGGCTGCGCGTGGTCGAACCGGTCACCCTGACCGTACATGGAAAGATCAACGGCGATCGTGTGGACGGGAGTGTGCGGCTGGCCCCTGTCGCCGCACCGGCCGGCAGCGTACTGCTGGCCGCGGGCAGCACGGTCACCCTGGCGGCCGGCGAACCGGTACCGCATGCCGAGCAGATCATGCCTCTCGACGGCTCCAGCTGGTCGCGGCCAACCGCGGCCGATGGGCGGGGCCCCGCCCTGTACCGAACGTATTCGCTGATGCTGGCGCTTCTGCTCGGCACGATGGGATTACCCCACGTGATCGTGCGTTTCTACACCAACCCCGACGGGAGAGCCGCTCGGCGGACCGCGGGCGTCGTCGTCGCCATGCTCGGCGCTTTCTACGTCTTCCCGCCCCTGTATGCCGCGCTGGGCCGGATCTACGCTCCGGACCTGTTGCTGACCGGACGGACGGACACGGTGGTGCTGCTGCTGCCGGGGCGGCTGCTGCCCGGGGCCGGCGGGCACGCGATCTCCGCGCTGGTGACCGCGGGCGCTTTCGCCGCCTTCCTGTCCACCTCGAGTGGATTGACGGTGTCGGTTGCGGGGGTGCTTGGTCAGGACCTGCTCCGCGGCCGGGTGAGCGTTTCCGGCTTCCGGATCGGGGCTGTCATCGCGGTGGCGGTTCCGGCGTCGGTTTCACTGCTCGCCACGCAGGTCGGCCTCGCTGACACCGTCGGCCTCGCGTTCGCGGTCGCCGCGTCGACGTTCTCCCCGTTGCTGGTACTTGGTATCTGGTGGGAGAAGCTGACGGTAACCGGCGCGCTGGCCGGACTTGTCGTCGGCGGCCTGCTCGCGGGAGCGGCGGCGACCGTCACCATGGTGGCCGGCACGCCGGCCGGCCTGGCTGGTGCGATGTTCGCCCAGCCCGCGGCGTGGACGGTGCCGCTGGTGTTCGTGGTGATGATGGTTGTCTCGCTGTTTACCCCAGGCAGCACCCCGGCGGGAATCCGCCAGCTCATGGTGCGTCTGCACGCTCCCGAAGGCCTGGGCCTCGACCGCGGCGCGGCTCCCTGCCGGGGGGCCGCGCCGCCGGGCCGCCTGGGCGTGGCGAGCCGGACAGATGACCTCCGGAACACGCCCTAACCGTTCGTCGCGTGAAACCGGCCGTTCGTCGTGTCCGCCCGGCCCGCAGAGCGCTGAATCCGTGCCACTGATCGCACTCGTGCCTGTGAGGAGTGCGAGGGATTCCAGCTTCGCGACACAGTGATAGCTGTCACAGGCCGCTTTGGGTGGCCGAGCGACGATCTTTGGAGGATGCCGGGTGAGCATGATTGACGTCGTCCATGGCGGCGAAGGTAAATCCCACAGCGGCAGTGGCTCGGTGCCGAGCTACCGCAGCATCCAGGACAGTCCTGAGTTCATCGAGCACCGGCGGCGTTTCCAGCGCTTCGTCTTCCCCGTGACCGCGCTGTTCCTCACCTGGTACTTCCTCTATGTCTGCCTCGCCGCGTTCGCGCGCGGCTTCATGGCTACCAAGGTGATCGGCAACATCAACATCGGGTTGCTGTTCGGGTTCGGTCAGTTCGTTTCGACCTTCACTATAACAATGATTTATATCCGATGGGCGGACCGGCGTTTCGACCCGACCGCGGAGCGGCTGCGCGCGCACTTCGAGGGGGGCGGGTCATGACAGCCACGTCCGCAACCACCCTGCTCGCCGCCGAGACCGTCGGCAAGCCAGCGGTCAATATCACGATTTTTGCGATATTTATCATGATCACTTTGGCCATCGTCATCCGGGCGTCGGGTGGCAACCAGAGCGCCGCCCACTACTACACCGGTGGCCGGGCGTTCACTGGTCGGCAGAACGGCATCGCCATCTCGGGCGACTACCTGTCGGCGGCCTCATTCCTCGGCATCACCGGAGCCATCGCGCTGCAAGGGTACGACGGCTTCCTGTATTCGATCGGTTTCCTCGTCGCCTGGCTGGTCGCGCTGCTGCTCGTCGCCGAGCTCCTGCGGAACACCGGCAGATACACGATGGCCGACGTGCTCAGCTTCCGGCTGCGACAAGGACCGGTGCGGACCGCCGCGGCGATCTCGACCCTGGCGGTCAGCTTCTTCTACCTGCTCGCGCAGATGGCCGGCGCCGGCGGACTGGTGAACCTCCTGCTCGGCATCAAGGGGAGCACGGGCCAGAACCTCACGATCGCCGTCGTCGGCATCTTGATGATCGTTTATGTGCTGGTCGGCGGAATGAAGGGGACCACCTGGGTCCAGATCGTCAAGGCGGTCCTGCTCGTCCTGGGCGCCGCCCTGATGACGTTCTGGGTGCTCGGCAAGTCCGGCTTCGACCTCTCCTCGATCCTCGGCGACGCGGCCGCGGCCAGTCCCAAGGGCGACGCGGTGCTCGAGCCCGGCGTCAAATACGGGCTGTCCACCCTTACGAAGATCGACTTCATCTCGCTAGCGATGGCCCTCGTACTCGGCACCGCCGGCCTGCCGCACGTGCTGATGCGCTTCTACACGGTGCCGTCGGCCCGGGAGGCACGCCACAGCGTGGTATGGGCGATCGGCGTCATCGGTGTCTTCTACCTGTTCACCCTCATCCTCGGTTACGGCGCGATGTATCTGGTGGGCGCGAAGCGCATCAACGCCGCGCCGGGGAAGGCCAACGCGGCGGCTCCGCTGCTCGCCTACGAGCTCGGTGGCACGCTGCTGCTCGGGATCGTCGCGGCGGTCGCGTTCGCCACGATCCTGGCGGTTGTCGCTGGCCTCACCATCACAGCCAGCGCGTCTTTCGCCCATGACGTCTACAACAACGTGCTGAAGAAGGGCGCCGCCGATCCGGACGCGGAGGTGCGGGTTGCCCGGACCACCGCCGTCGTTATCGGCGTGGTGGCGATTATGGGTGGCATCTTCGCGAAGGATCAGAACGTCGCCTTCCTGGTCGCGCTGGCCTTCGCCGTCGCCGCGTCGGCGAACCTGCCGACGATCCTCTACTCGCTGTTCTGGAAGGGGTTCACCACCCGCGGCGCGTTGTGGAGCATCTACGGGGGGCTGATCTCATCGGTGCTCCTCATCGCGTTCTCCCCGGTTGTTTCGGGGAAGGTCGACGCGGCTACCGGGAAGAGTGTGTCGATGATCACAGATAAGTCGATCGACTTCTCCTGGTTCCCGTTGGAGAATCCCGGGATCGTCTCCATCCCACTGGCCTTCCTGCTCGGCTGGCTCGGGTCGGTCACCAGCAGGGAGTCGCGGAACGCGGACAAGTTCGCCGAGATGGAGGTTCGTGCTCTCACTGGAGCCGGGGCGGAGAAGGCACTGGTCCACTGATTTTCCCGGTCCGAAAGGACTGGAGCAAGCCCGCCGGTATACTCCCCCGGCCGGCGAGACGAGGCATGGCGGTCAGCGCGGACCGCCATGCCTCGTCTTTTTCGTGGGCGGCCATATTTCGTAGTTTCTGCCGCAGGTGCAATGCGGGCCGGGCAACGCATCGTGAACGGCAGCGGCACCTGTGGCCTGCCAGCGACTGAGGGCCGATTGGATGGTCGCTTTGAGTAATCGATGGGTCCTTGTGGACATTCGCTTCTCGGGTGTGGTTAAACTCCTCCGCAGGCCGGGGTCGGTACCTCGATAAGCCCGCTCCGGATGTCATGTACGCTCAGTGGCGAACATCGCTTTTGTTTGCTGAAGGCCAGTCCTGCTGGCGGTTACTGAGGCCCAGCGACAGGACGGACGACGTCGAGTGCTTCCAAGTGGAGGTCTCCATATGGAGATTGCGTGTAGGGTTGGCGATAGCCCATCCTGAATGGTTATAATTATTCTGTGCCCACTCGCGTCACGGACGACATAGTTCG
>NZ_CAKJTR010000171.1:0-6532 GCF_917627355.1 Protofrankia sp. Cj3
TTCGCCGGTGGTGGGGTCGCCGGTACTTGCTCGGTCCGCCGGTCGGTCCGCCGGTCGGTCCGCTGGTCGGTTTGTTGCTCGTGAGACGGAGCGTCTGTGAGTACTATTCATGATCTTACCGCGCTGGAGCAGGGGCGGGCGGTGCGGGCCGGCGAGCTCTCCCCGACCGAACTGGTCCGCCATTACCTGGACAGGATCAGCACGCTGGACCCGACGGTCGCCGCGTTTGTCACGGTCACCGAGGATCTCGCGCTCGCCCAAGCCGCCGCGGCTGAACGCGAGCTCACCGCGGCACGCCGGACCGGCACGGTTCTCGGTCCGCTCCACGGCGTGCCGGTGGCCGTCAAGGATGTGGCACGCATCGAGGGCGTTCGCCGCACGTCAGGGTCGACGGCCTTTCTCGACGAGATTTCCGATATCGATGATCATGTTGTCGCCCGTATGAAGAGCGCCGGTTTGGTGATTCTCGGAACGACGAACACCCCTGAATTCGCCCTGACCTGCTACACGGAAAACCGGCTGGGGCCACCCACCCGCAATCCCTGGAGTCCGCGGCACAGCCCTGGAGGTTCCAGCGGCGGCTCGGCCGCCGCCGTAGCCGCGGGGATGGCGCCCATTGCGCACGGCACCGACGCCGGTGGTTCCGTACGGATCCCAGCCTCGGCCTGCGGGCTCGTCGGAATAAAACCGAGCCGGGGCCGGGTCAGCAACGGGCCGATCGGGCACGATGTGACGGGGCTATCGATCAACGGCGCGTTAGGGCGTACGGTCGCGGACGCCGCAGCCCTGCTTGATCTTATGTCCGGCCTGATGCCGGGGGATACCGAAACGGCACCCGGCGGACTTGTCGGACCGCTCGCCAAGGGCATCGAACCCCGCCAGCTCACGATCGCCGTGATGCCCGAGCCGATGCTGCCCGACGTGACGGCCCATGCCGACTGTCACGACGCGCTCAAACACACGATCGAGCTCCTTGCCGCCGCCGGGCACCGGGTGGAGGAGATGGAGATGAGCCCGGACCAGGAGGTGGCCGACGCCTTCGGCAGAGTCTGGTCCGTCGTGGCCTCCCAGGTGGCTCTCGAGGACGAGGAAGAGGACGAGGAGTCGCTGGAACCGTTCACGCGGTACATGCGGGACCGTGGCCGGGCCGTCTCCGGAAGGCAGCTGCACGCCGCGCTGACGACGTTTCGCGGAATCGGGCAGATGCTGACAGACTTGATCTTCGAGGTGTACGACGTCATCCTGACACCGACGCTCGCGCAGCCACCCGCGCTGATCGGTGAGTTCACCACCGACACCGACGCCAACGCCAACTTTGACCGGATGACGGCGTTCATGCCTTATACACCGCTGTACAATATTACCGGCCTACCGGCTGTCACCGTGCCTGTTCACTGGAACGACCAGGGCCTGCCGATCGGCGTGATGTTGGGTGGTCGCTACGGTGACGAGGCAACGCTGACGGCGCTGGCGGCCCAGCTCCAGTCGGCTGCCGGGGAGCTCGGGCGGCGCCCGGAGATCTGGTGAGGCGCGGTGCGTGGCCCCGGTGAAGCGCAGTCAACGATCGGGGAGTGAGGCGGGACGATGACCAGTGAGCTGACCGACGATGAAGTCGGGCCGTTCACCGCGGGTGAGACGTCGCGGGGGGTGCTCCTGCTGCACGGGTTCGGCGGTTCCCCCGCGTCGATGCGTCCGTGGGCGCGGTACCTGCTGGGGCAGGGCTACCGCGTGAGCGTCCCTCTGCTGCCAGGACATGGCACGACCTGGCAGGACCTCAGCTCGACCCGGTGGCCCGACTGGTACGGCAGCGCTGAGCGGGCACTGATCGAACTCGCCGAGCACTGTGAGACCGTCGCGGTCACCGGCCTGTCGATGGGCGGCTCCCTCGCGCTGCGGCTCGCGGCTCGGCATCCGGCCATCGTGCGTGCCGTTGTGCTGGTCAATCCCTCGATCGCCAACCCGAACAGGCTGCTGTTCGCATTGCCGGTGTTGCAGCACTTCGTGCCCTCGATCAGGAACGACGGCCCGATGGTCAAGAAACCCGACGTGCCGCGGGCAAGTTATGACCGTTTGTCGCTGAAGGCCGTGCGGTCGATGACCCTGCTGTGGCGGGACGTCCGGCCACGGTTGTCGGCGGTCACGCAGCCGCTGCTGCTTTTCCGGTCGCTGGCCGATGGAACCGCCGGCGAGCTCTCCAGCGGAATCGTGCTTCGCGGGATCGCCTCGGCGGAACACCGTGAAGTGCTGCTTTCGGACAGCTATCATATCGCGACGTTGGACAACGACGCCGAAACCATCTTTGCTGAATCGGCGGCATTCCTGCGTACCTGGCTGCCCGTTCTCCAGAGCGGTCCGGATCCCAGCGACACGGCGCGGTAGCCGGGCGGTGCTCGCTGGCGCCAGGCGATGTCTGGTCGCGCCCGGTGGCCAGCCCGGGTAAAATCACGCATCCGTCTCCGGTCACACCAGGTCATCAGGTTGCCGGCATCGTCGCGGCTTTCGTCATATTAGAGCGCCCGGCAATAGGGGTATGGGTCAAGGAGCGGGGTTGGGGTGCGTGCGTCGCGAGGCGGCGGAGGGAGTCACCGGAGGTGTTGGGTGGCGACCGACGAGCCGGGGTACCCGTGCATCGCGCGGCGATGGACGGGGAGCGATGCGGCGAGGTGCGTGCCCCAGCCCCGCGACACCGCTCCCCTATTGCCGGGCGCTCTTAGTTATCCTGGAATCTTAGTTATCCTGGAATAGAATTCTGGATAACAGGAAGAGCGAATGGTCGCGGCATGGCGATGATGGCTCAGTAGAAGATCGCGATCATGCGGGGGTGGGTGGGAGATGGTTGATCGTTTGATCGACCTGCGAAGCGACACGGTCACGCGGCCGACTCCAGGCATGCGGGAGGCGATGGCGCGGGCAGAGGTAGGCGACGACTGCTACGGCGAGGACCCGACGGTTGCGGCGCTGGAGGAGCGCGTCGCCGACCTGTTTGGGCATGAAGCCGCCGTCTTTGTGCCGAGCGGCACGATGGGGAATCAGATCTGTCTGCGGCTCCTGGTACCGCCGGCGGAGGAGCTGCTGTGTGACGCGGATGCGCACATTGTGACGTATGAGGGAGGGGGAGCGGCCCAGCACGGCGGAATATCGACCCGGACGATCGTTTCGCCGCGGGGCATTCTTCAGCCTGACGCGGTGGCGCAACAGCTTCGGCCTGAGGGATTCCGGACCGTGGTGACCAGGGCCGTAGCGGTCGAACAGACCGCGAACCGTGCCGGCGGCGCGGTCTATCCCATGGATGTCCTCGAGTCGCTGCGGGCGGTGACGCGCTCAGCGGGCGTCGCTCTGCACTGCGATGGCGCGCGTGTATGGAACGCCATCGTCGCCACCGGTCTGCCTGCCGCGGCCTTCGGCCGGCTGTTCGACACCATGTCTGTCTGCCTGTCCAAGGGGATGGGCGCGCCCGTTGGATCCCTGGTGGTCTGCTCAGCGTCCCGCGCGGCTGCCGCCCGGGTCCTGCGCCGGCGGCTCGGTGGTGGGATGCGGCAGGCCGGCATAGTTGCCGCGGCTGGCAGCTACGCGCTGGACCACCATGTGGAGCGGCTGGCTGATGATCATGAACGTGCGCGGCGCCTGGCTCGCCGGATTGCGGATGTCGCCCCCTCCGCCGTCGACGTCGACGCGGTCCAGACGAACATGATTGTCCTTGACCTGTCGGACACCGGCTGGCCCGCGGGCGAGTTCACCGCCGCGGCGGCCCGTCACGGACTGCTTCTGCAGCTGACTGGCCCACAACGGGTCAGGGCCGTCACCCACCTCGACATCGACGACGAGGACATCGACAGCGCGGCAACGCTCCTGCACGGGCTGCTCGGCCGTTGAACGCATGCGGGCCCGGTCGGGAACGGTCGTCACAGCCGTTCCCGGTTGTTTGGGACTCAGCGCGCCCGGCACCCGGCAAGAGGGGACGCGGCGTCGCGGGGCCAGGGCACACGCACCTCGCGTCATCGCTCCCCGTCCATCGCCGCGCGATGCACGCACCCCAGCCCGGCTCTTTGATTCACACCCCTATTGCCGGGCGCTCTCAGGCGGGATGCCGGCGCCGACGGGACAGTTCAGCCAGGGCTTCCTCCCCGGTCCCGGGGCGCCATTGCCGCCGCAGGCCGGCCCGAGCGACACGGATACCGGCGACTCCCACAAGCGCGACGGAAAGGGCCGCCGCGGTGAATATCAGGGTAATGCCGCGAGGAGCGTGGTTGGGGCGGACCGGCGGTAGCATGACGTTTCGCACCGCGCCGGTAGCCGTGGACGGTGATGCCGGGCCCGCGGTTTCCCCGGGCAGCTCCGCGGTCACCGCGGAAACCGGGTTGAGCACTCCCCAGCCCAGCTGGGGGTCGGGCAGCCGGCCGCCGGGCCGGTCCGCGGTGAGTTCGATCCGGCGGCGGACCGCCGCCGCACTCAGCTCCGGCCGGTAAGCCCGAACGAGCGCGGCGACTCCAGCCACCTCAGGCGCCGCGTAGCTTGTTCCGTCGCCGACGAGATGGCCTGACCCGCCCGTGCCGAGACTGATCACGCCCTCTCCCGGCGCGGCCACGTCCACGTAGTCACCAGCTTCCGAGAAGCCCGCCGGCTGGCCGTTCTGACCGGTCGCGCCCACCGCCAGCACTTCCGGGTAGGCGGCGGGGTACGTCCGGGGGTTGCCGTTCTCGGCCTGGTTCGCGACCGCCGCAACGATCAGTACGTCCCGCTCCGTGGCATAGCGGATCGCGGCATGCAGGCTGTCATCGGGGAAGAAAGCGCTGGTCGAAATGTTGATCACAGAAGCTCTGCCGTCGACCGCGGCGCGGATGCCCGCGGCCAAGCCCGCGGCGGTGCCGTCGGAGTCCCTGGACGCCTGCCGGATGGGCAGCACGGTCGCCTCAGGCGCCATCCCGGCGACCGGGGTTCCCGGCACGGGGGCGGCCGCGATAATACCGGCGACGAACGTGCCATGGCCCGAGCAGTCGGTGTTCGCCGGCACCCGCTGCCCGGTCACGTCCGCGCCCGCGAGGACCCGCCCCGCGAGCTGGGGCACTGCCGCGTCCACACCTGTGTCGATCACAGCAACGGTGACTCCCGCGCCGCGCGTCAGATTCCACACCCCGGCCGCTCCCAGCCGCCGCTGCGCCCATGGCATCGTCCGTACGATCTCGGTCGACGGTGGCGCGCAGCCGGTGGACAGCGGTGGGCTGACCGGCGGCGCCAGCGGCTGGGCGGGTGCTCCCGTCGGCGTTGGAGTCCCCACCGGTGGTTCCCCGCTCGCGGGTGACCACGACTGGGTGAGGGCCATGAGCGCCACGGCTGTCATCAGTACGGTCAGCGGCCGACGCGAAGACCCGGTGACCGCCAGCGGTGAGACGCGGCCTCCCCGGCGGCCAGGGCGTGTCTGACAGATCGTCGATCGCGGGGATCGGTGCCCAGAAGGCGTCCCGCCGCGTTGTCGTCGGTCCGGACAGAACACCGCTGTCCAGGCCTTCTCCGCCGCCCAGGCCGCTTTCTGGATCATTGTTCGCATCGACCAGCATCCATCAGACACGCCCTGGCAGGCGGATAGTCGCTCATCGGTTCCGCTCCTCCGGGATACGGCTTTGTACTTCTCGAGAAAGGCACGTATCTGGCCTGTGGCCGGTTCAACCGGGCTCGGTCGAACCTCCAACGGGGTGTGGGACGTGCATTCCTTGGGGGCCGGCGAAACAGGTCTATCCGGTTCCACCGGCTGAATGGCGACGGCCCGGATGGTGACGACCCGGATGGCGGGATGACTGTGCTGAAAGTGGATGTTCTCATGCCCGCGGGCCGGCACCGCTCGCGTCGAGCCAAGGGTATCGGCGGAACGGTGCTCATTCTCGCCGTTGGAATGGCCGGTGCGATATTGATCGGTATTGCGGTTTGGCTGGGTGGCGCGGGTGGGGGTGAATCCGCGCCTACCGCCGGCAGCGTGCTTTCGGCCACGGCCGCCCCGGATGCCGACGCGGCGCAGGCCGGCAGGACAGCGCTGACCACTCCGCCTAGGACAAGCGGCCTGCCGAGCGAGCACTGGACACTTGACGTGCTCTACGCGTCTGTTGGGATGCTGGTGGTGACTGTACTGATCCTGCCCTGGGCGCTTGAACGCCGGGCGCAGTCTCGGCAGGGCGACGACCTGTCGACCCGCCGCGGACGACCATCGCGGCTCCCGCTCCTCCGCCCGGCCGTGGCCGGGAAGCGTACGCCGGCTGGGCGGAGAGGGACCACCCGCCCGCGCCAGTGGCCCAGGCCGACGGCGGAGCGGGAGAAGGCGCTGGCGACCGACTCGCTCGCGCCGGCTGTTGCCGCCCCGGTTCAACGGGACAGCACCCAAGCCCCAGCCGCGAGCGTGCCACCGGAGGGCCTGGACCGGGTGCACGTCCAGCCGGTTGTCGTGATACCGGCGTGGCAACCGGTCGAGCCCGGACCAGACGCGCGGACGGCCCCGGCCGTCGCGGCCCTGGAGCTGCCCGGTGACGTCGTGGGCGGTACGGGC
>NZ_CAKJTR010000171.1:6769-10440 GCF_917627355.1 Protofrankia sp. Cj3
GGTTCGCCGTTGCCGGAGCGAGTCGAGCGGGTGCGGACAGCTGGTCACGTGCTGGGCCTCAACGTCCGCACCGCGCTCGTGGTCCAAGTCCTGCTGCTGGCCGTTCTCATCGTCTGGGGATACGACTGGGTGACAGTCGGCCGGCCTGTTGTGCTCTCCGTTGCGGTAATGATAGTCGCGTCGAACGGCGCCGCGCCGCTGGCCCGCCTGGCGCGGCTGGCTGCCGCACGCGGCCGTGGCCCTCATCGTGGCCGTGGCCAGACGAAGGCCGGCGGTGACGCGCCCCGCGGCACGACCGACGGGCTGGCAGCCCCCGTGCTCGGTGGGCTTGTGCCGGGGATAGGAATCGGTTCTGTTCCCGGCCGGGGTGGCAGCCGGATCGGCGTCGTCCACGACGGACACGGCTGGGCCGCGCTCCTGGAGCTCGGCCCTGAGCCAGGGCCGCTCGAGCCGCGGGCCGACGGGGCGTTGCCGCTGACCGGGCTGGTGGCGTTGCTGTCCGCGGACCCCACGACGCGGATACGCGGAGCACAGCTCGTCATCCTCGTCGCTGGAGCTAGCACCGAGCCCATGGCGGCGGAGCAGCCCCAGCCGCCCGGGTCACTGGGCGCGGGGGAGGCCCCCGCCCCCGTGACCGCCGTCCCACTCGCGCGCACCGTCCACGTGGTGCTGCGCTTCGACCGTGCCGATCTGACCGAACGCGCGTTGGGTACGGCGACCTCCGTCCAGCAGCTGAGACAGCCGGTCCGGCGACGGGTGGAGCAGGCCGTCGAGGTGCTGCGGGCGAATGGCAGCCCGGCTCGGCCGCTGGGCCCCGAGGAGGCACGCGACGTCCTGGCCAGGGCGGTCGGGCTGGCTCCGGTAGACCCCTGCGCCGAATACTCCCCCGGTTCGGCTCCGGGCGGCCGGGGCGTCCTTGCCGAGGGCTGGTCCTGGCTGCGCCACGGCGTGTCCACGAGCGCTTCGTTCCAGGTCATCCGGTGGCCTGCGGCCGGGCTGTCGACCTTCGTGGCCACCGCGGCCACGCTCGCCTCGGCGGCGCAATCCGTGACTGTCAGCGTGGGCCTCGCGGCCGGGCGGCACGCGGACGAACGGCCGGTGATGAGCGGCTTGATCCGAGTCGCCGCGGATGACAGCGACGAACTGGCACGCTTGACGACTCTGCTGCTGCGTTCGGCAGCGGCTGGTGGCTGGCGGCTGGGTCGGCTGGGCGGCCGTCAGGCGCCGGCCGCCATAGCCGCGCTGCCATTGGGACGGCTTGTCCCCGTACGGCTGCCCGGTGGCTGGCGGCATGAGCACGCGTCTGGTGACGTCGCGCTGGCCACCCACCGCGCGCCGGCCAGCGCGGCTTGGTGGAACCTACCGGCCATGGCCTGCGGGTTTGTCCTGGGGGTGGAACGCCAACAGGTCCCCGTGGTCGTGCGGATGTTTCGCCGTCAGCCGACCACCATCGGGATGTTCGGATCCGACGGGCTGGCTCGGGCAGTGGTCGAGCAGGCGCTGGCCAGCGGCGCGACTGTCCGGATCAATACGCACCGGGCCGAGTGCTGGGCCGGGCTTCGCCAGCCACGGGTATCGGATGGACAACCCGCCAGGCTGGCTTTCGCCGGCCCGCGGCCGGCTATCCTTCGGCCCGGTCCGCTTCTCCTTCTGGACGAGATGAGCCCGCATTCCGGGAACCAGCCCAGCCTCTCATCCACGGCCGGTTGGCAGGCACGGATCGTACGGCTGTCCACGGTCACCAGCGAGTCGGTACGGCTCCTTGCGTCCTTCGATTTTCTGTTGCTGAGCGGCAAGCTGCCCGCGGACGCCGTCGAGGCTGTCCGCATCGCGGCTCGGCTACCGGAGTCCGCCTGTCGTTGGCTGCCGCTGCTGCCCGACAACGTCATCGCCCTGGTAGTACCCGGCGAGGTGCGCTTTGTTACGATTGTTGCCAATACGGGAGATCTGGTGGCGGCCTGACCCATGCCGAGCTGACCCGCGCTCGGCTGGACGGGGCCGCGCCGAGCCGCAGCCGGTAGCGAACATGCTGTGTCGGGCCGGGGAGAAGACCCGGGCAGAGTTTGGGGAGAAGACCCGGGTTTCACCGGGCAGCAGACGTGGGGTGACGGGGCTGGTTCAGCCCATTGTCCACAGTCGCACCATGCCATCGGCGCTACCGCTGGTCAGAACGTTCTCATGCGGAGCGAACGTCAATGAAAGCACGGAGCTGGTGTGGCCGGCCAGCGGTTGGCTAGTGGGTGGGGTGTGGTGCGGTCGGTCATGTCCCATAGTCGTACGGTGTTGTCGCTGCTGGCGCTGGCCAGTGTTTTACCGTCTGGGGAGAAGGCCACTGAGAATACGCTGCCGGTGTGGCCGGTCAGGATTGGTTGGCCCAGCGGGCGGGGAGCGGCAGCCGGGGACTGCCACGTCGCGGAGTAGATGATGCCCGTTCCGCCGCCCAGAAGAACAACAAGGCCAAGAATCATGATCGCCGGGCCGTGGGTGCCGAGCCGGATGGAGCTGAGGCGGTATCTGCCGCGGCTGTCAAAGATCTTGCCGTTGTTGGCCGCTGTGTTACCAGTGGACAGGTTGCTATCACCAGCCGTCACAGCGGGAGTCAGTGCCGCGGCAGTGCCGGCCGTGACCGCATCAGCCCAGTCCCGTTCCGCAGCGGGCAGTACCTCCCGGACCCAGGCCGTGAGGTCTTCCAGCTGGCCTGCGGTCCGCGGCTCCTCTTGGAGGAGTTCGGCCAGCTGTGCCTGCCGGACTGGCAGCAGCCGCTCACGCAGCCGACCGCGGCGATGCCCGCGGCGAGTTCCTCCAGCCGCGTTTCGGTGAGTGTCCGCAGCTGCTGGTCACCCCTGCCCAGCAACCGGCTAAAGCCTGTTCGGGCGCTCCGCCAGGCATCCGTGGCGACCACTAAGGTCGTCGCCCATTCGGCTTCCATGACTATTCCTCCAGCGTCACCGCTGTCGATCCTGCCGGGTGCCCGCTGGATAGCTGGCCTGGCGGGAACAGGAATCCCGGCCCGTCGGCGGGCGTCTTTTTCGGACGCTCTCGCCCCCGCTGTCACCGGCGCGGTAACCGTGTTCTACCAGCGTTTGCGCGCGCCTGTTGTCATGGTGAGTGCACGATTGAGCGCTTACCATGCGGCGCCCGCATACCGAACGGGTGCCAGTTCCCAGGCTGGAGCGGGATCAGGAGCGATCCGGTAGGCCTGCGGGATCTCGACGGACTCGGTCACTTCAGCACTTCGCATGGGCTGGGGCCGCACAGCCGCAGTCTGCGCCAGAACCGACATGTCGAATAGCTCCACACGGAGGTCTCGGTAAGGAGATCTCCAGGCAGAGAGGGCGCACAACAGCAGGGCTTGGACGTACCGGTGGCGCGATCGTTCGCCCGGTTGAAAAGCGCCGGTCGCTTCCGCGCCGGCCGCGGTTCGTTTCTCTCTGCTGAGGACGCAGAAAGTGGTGCACAGCCCAAATATGTTGTATAGGCGCAAGATGACCCAAGGATGAGCTGCTCGACGGCGGACTGGCTATCCGGCCGTGCGGCCGGGCGGGAGCCTCCATCCCCGGGTGGAGACCTCCGTCTGGCGCTATCCGACACCGCTGGCCTCGGCGCAGGTTTCAACTCAGCCGCTTATCCGGCTGAATCGACCGCTTATCGCATGATCGATTCCTGGAGGC
>NZ_CAKJTR010000172.1:0-8957 GCF_917627355.1 Protofrankia sp. Cj3
CATGAAGCCGGCACCGACGCGGGCATGGATGGCACCGGCCGAGGGAGAGAACAGCGTGGAGAAGAACAACGGCGAAGCCGCCCGCCCAGGTCGCCGCCAGCCAGCAAGCGCGGCCGAGGCCACTTCCCCGAGGAAGAATCGGATCTCGACGACGAGCACAGCGGCTCGTCGCCCGACCGCGGCCGGGCGTGGCAGATCTCGGACCGCGAGCGATGGACAGGCGCAACAGCGCTGGCGGGCGGCTCGCGACGCCCGCGCTGGCGGTGCGCGTCAGCAGGGTCGCTATGGAGATCAGCCGCCAGCAGGCGGCAACCGTGACACGGCTGGCCGGCCCGCGCGACGAGCGTCTGCCAGCGCGCATCATGATGATGGCGCCCGCCGGTCGCCTCGACCCGTGGGTGCGCGCGGTGACGGCCGGCGTTCTGGTGAGGATCGCGGTCCGGATAGGACAGGCCAGCGACAGGGCGGCGGCCGGCCGGTTGAGCGGCCGAGATCGGATCGGGCGAGAGCGGAAAGGCCGGGGGCGCGGGGGCCGGAAGCCGACGGCCGTGAATCCGGGCGGCGGCCGGCGGGCCCGCCAGCCCGTGGGGCGTCTGTTCCGCGCGGCGGCCGCGGTCACACCGGCAGCCCGGAACGTGGCCAGGGACGCGGCAACGAGCGAGGACACGATGAACGCAGGCAGAGCGCGGCGCGTTCGGCTCGCCCATCGGATTCGCCCGCCTCGGGCCCAGTGAAGCGCGGGAGCGGATCAACGGATCAGCGGACGTTTTTCTCGACCAAGGGTGACCGCTCCGGGCAGGGCTCGCGGGTGTCCCGGAACGATGCCCCGCGCGGCCGTGGTACTGATAATCGTCTTGCGGGCCGGTCTGGCGCCGACAGGCCTCGTGCCGCCGACCGCTTCCGTAGCACCGGTAATGATCGTGATAAGGCTGGCGGTGGCCCGCGGCGGGCGCAGCCCGGGGTCACCCCGCCATCCACCGGCGGCGAGCGTGACGGCAGAACGTCCCCCAGTCCTTCCCGCGGTCGTGCTGCCGAGGATCGGTCGACCGATCGGCGTCGTGGGCGGGATGCCGACCGGCGGCCCGCGCCGGATGCCGTGCCCTACCGGTCTGTTTACCATCGTGACGAACGAGGTCGCGATGCTCGGGCTCGGGACGAACGCGGCGCGGACCGGAACACCACCGGTCGTGCCCCACAACGGCCGGCGCCGGGGCCGAACCAACCACGATCGGGCGAGCCGCATCCGAGCCAGCCACGGCCGGCCAGCCCCGCGCCGCGCGGGCGGGATTCCCGGCCACCGGCTGCACGTGGCGGCAGGCCAGCAGGTCCGCGGCCCGGGGCCGCTGGCTCAGGCCGCGGCAGGCCCGCTCCGGCCCGCGGGCGTACCGCCACGCCCGCGGGATCATCAACATCCGCGGGCCGTTCGGCGGACGCCGGCCGGCAGGAACGCGGACAGGAACAGCGCCCAGGTCGACCATCCGCGCCGGCGCTGCCCGATGAGGCCCGCGCGGAGCTGCTGGACTTCGAGGTGACCCGGGAGTTGCGCGGACTCGGCGCCTCGCTCGCCGAACCGGTCGCCCGTCATCTTGTGGCCGCCGGCATCTATCTTGACGAGGACCCCGCGCTCGCGCTTGCGCACGCTCGTGCGGCGTCAGCGCTTGCGTCCCGTATCGCGGTCGTCCGCGAAGCGGTTGGCCTCGCGGCGTACCACGCGGGGGAGTTCACCACGGCGCTTGCCGAGCTGCGCGCGGCCCGCCGGCTCGACGGTTCCCCTCGCCATCTCGCGCTGATGGCGGACGCCGAGCGTGGGCTCGGGCGTCCCGAGCGGGCGTTGTTGCTCGCCCGGGACCCGGGTGCGGCCGAACTCGACAAGGCGGGCCGGATCGAGCTCCTGATCGTCCTGTCCGGCGCACGGCGCGATCTGGGCGAGCCGGCGGCCGCGGTGCTGCTGCTGCAGGATGAGGCGGCTGTGGCCAGCGTGGAACCGTGGACGCCAAGGCTGTGGTACGCCTATGCCGAGGCGTTGCTGGCCGCGGGTCGGCCGGCTGATGCGGCGCGCTGGTTCGCGTCCACGGCAACCATCGATGAGGAGGAGACCGACGCCGCGGAGCGGGCCGCCATGCTGGCGGACAGCTGATCTGCTGCTCCCGCGACCCGTGGCTTGTCCGTATGGGGTCCGTATGGTGGGCGATGGCCTACTGGTTGTCCAGGAGACGGATCAACAGGCCGCTTCGCGGCTTGGGCGTGAACAGCGTCGACTTCCGTGGCATACGCTCACCCGCGGCGGCGACTGCGGCGACATCCGCTGTGGGCGTCGGGTTGAGCAGCAGCGCGGTCCCGCCGGCCTGCGCCGCGGCGGCGATCGCGCTGGCCGCGTCATGATGGTAACGGATCGTCTCCTCGGTGTCCGGTAGACCCCAGACCTTCACGATCAGCGCGAGATGCGCGACGGTGACATCCAGCTTGCGGAAGGCCGCGGAGCGGTCCACGGGCAGTGCCTCGGCGAGCAGCGCCGGATCCGGTTCGCTCAGGAGGAACGCCGTGCGGCCATCGGTGATCATAAACGCGTGGCCGCCCTTGCCGGCTCCCGCCAGCTCGTTGAGCAGGGCCATCCCGCTCGGATCCGGCGCGGCGTCCAGCTGCGTCACCGAAAAGGCCGATGCGGCCCGGCGCGCGGCCTCGGCCACGTCGAGTCCTGCCACGACCCGGTGGATGGCGTGGACCGCAGGCCCCGACACCTGCGCGTCGGCGAGGAAGGCCAGGCCGAAATCCCACGGGCCGGCGCCGGCCCCGGCAGCGTGACGGTCTGCCTGGTAACGACGGTAGGTGGCGTATCGGTGATGTCCATCAGCGATCACCGCATGCCGTCCGTAGAGATCGTCAGCGATTTGTGCGAGATCGTTTGAATCGGTAAGGGCCCAGATGCGGTGTGATACGCCGTCATCGGTCATAGTGGTCAACAGCGGTTGGGTTGCGGCTGTCGCTGAAACGATCTGGCTGGTGAACCCGCCGCCAGGGTACAGCAGGAAAATTGGTTCGAGATTCGCCACAGTGGCCACGGTCAGGGCGAGCCGGTCGGCGACCGGGCCGGCCATCGTGTTCTCATGCGGCAGGATGATCCCCGCGTTCGGGTCCACGAGGGCCACCGCGCCGACCAGGCCCCGCTGGATGTGGCCGTCGTGGATCTCCTCGTACACGTAGAGTGCGGGAGCGTCGTCGCGGCGCAGGACACCGGCGGCGATCCATGCACGCAGGGTCTGTCCGGCGCGGTCGTAACGGCTCTCGGGAGAGCTCTCGTCGGTGTCGCGCGGAAGGGTGAGACGGACGACATTGTGCGGATGCGCGGCTTCCAGCGCGGTGACGCCCGCTGTGTCGATCACGTCGTAGGGCGGGGCGGTCCGTCTCGCGAGATCCGGCCCGTCATCGGCCACATACCGCAGGGCACGAAACGGCGCGAACACCAGTCCGCCGGGTGTGGGCAGTGCCGGGTCGGGAGCAGTCATGCCGCGATCGTATGGGCTGCCCCCTGCGGGGCCGCTCCAGCCGCGCGGACCATGGCGCAGGCCCGCCGTTGGCTGAGCCCGCGAGCCTTCATACCGGTAACAGGCTGTACAGAAACACAGCGATCAGTGCGATCGGTGGGAGCGTTGCCCGGTTTCCAGCGACACTGGGATGCGCACCTTGTGAAAATGCGTCTGGCCGCCATCGGTGTTGGCTGGCGTGTACATCAGTGGCGACGAGGCTCTGAGCGTGGGCACCACCAGCTGGTGACGTAGGCAGTGACGTAGGCAGTGACGCAGACAGGCAGAGGTAACCAACCGGCCAGCGGCCGCGCGATCGTTTTCTGTCGCGTGGCCGCTGGCCTAGAGGTTAGGGAGGCGCCGATGTCCGGCGGGTACGACGGAGCTGGGGGTAACCGTGGTCCTGTTGGAGGTGCTCCCGGCGGTGAGGTCTACGACTGGTACACCCGGGGTGTTGCCCTGCTCGACCGGGGCAACGCGAACGCCGCGGTCCAGCTGCTGGCCCATGCGGTCGCAGCCGAGCCGGGCTCCCGCAGCGTGCGGGAGGCGTTGGCGCGGGCGCAGTTCGACGCCGGTCAGTACGACGCGGCCCGGGAGAGTTTCGCTTGGATAGTCGAAAATGACCCGGCGGACGACTACGCGCAGTTCGGGCTTGGGATGGCGGCTCGTAGAACGGGTGACCTGCGTGCCGCCGTGGAGCACCTGGCGCTGGCTGCGGCGATGCGCCCGGACCTGCGACACTACGACCAGGCTCTGCGCAGTGCCCGGGCCGCTCTCAACCAGCGTTGATGAGCCGGTTATGACGGACAGTCCACACGTTCATTTTCACGCCCGGTTGACCGGCTCGCCGCGTCCGCTGTCGGCGTCGTCCTCCCCACTTGCCGACGCGCACGACGTCGCGTTGATGGATCTTGATGGTGTGGTGTATCGCGGCGCTGAGGCCGTGCCCCATGCGGCGGATGTGATCGCATCTGTCCGCGGCCGTGGCATGCGTGTGGTGTACGTCACCAATAACGCCCTGCGCTCACCGGCGGATGTCGTGCGTCGGCTGGTGGCATTCGGGGTGCCCGCGGCGGTGCCCGATGTCGTCACGTCGGCGCAGGCGGCCGCGCGGGTGCTGGCCGAACGGCTGCCCGCACGCGCCGCGGTCCTGGTCGTCGGTGGCGAGGGCCTTCGCCAGGCGGTGACCGAGGTGGGTCTACAGCCGGTCGCGACCGTGGGGGAGCAGCCCGCCGCCGTTGTGCAGGGTTTCGATCCGGATCTTGACTACGCCAGGCTCGCTGAGGCGGCGCTCGCGATCCGGGCGGGCGCGTTCTGGGTCGCGACCAACGTTGATGCGACGGTGCCGAGCGAACGTGGGTTGATGCCCGGCAACGGTTCACTGGTTGCGATGTTGTGTACGGCAACCGGATGCGAGCCGATGGTTACTGGCAAGCCTGAGCATGCGATGCACGAGGAATCGGTCCGCCGGAGCGGGGCGCGGTTTCCGGTGATTGTGGGCGACCGTCTCGACACCGATATCGAGTCGGCTGTCCGGTCGGGCACGCCGTCCCTGCTGGTGCTCACCGGAGTGGCCGCACCGGGCGAACTCCTGCGGGCCGAGGCACGCCACCGGCCGACGTATCTCGCGGCCGATCTGCGTGGCCTGTTGGCGTGTCATCCGGGCGTCGTCGTGAAGGTGAGGGGAGCGCAGGGGGCGGAGAAGGGAGGTGAGTCACGATCCGGCGATGTGGTGGCGGCGTGTGGCGGCTGGGTGGCGCAGGTGTGTGATGCGACGCTGACCTGGCGCAGGGCCAGGCCGGCACCCCGGGCAATCGGCGCGTGTGGGGCCGCTGTCGGTGCGTCGCCAGCTGGTGGCCCGTTGGTCGATGCCCTGCCGCGGGATGATGGCCTGGATGCTCTTCGGTCGGCCTGCGCGGCTGCATGGACGGCGGCGGACGCCGGCACCCCCGTCCAGCGGCTGGCTGGTGACCGACCACCGGGCTGTGCCGATCTGGAATAGTGCCCGTTCCAGGCACCCGGAGAGCCGGTTTCTTCCGGTGATTATTCAGCGCGCTACCAGGCTGGAACGCCCGGCAACTGTACTGGCTTTACTTTCCGGCGGATCGTATGTGGCCGAGGATTCTGTTCTTGAACTCAACGAGCTGGGCCGCATGGGATTCGATATATCTGTTGTCGTATGCCGACTGCACAGCCACGGCGATACCGACCAGATTTGTTTTGATCTTGCAGTCGACGTCCATGGACGCGACTGTGATCTCAGCCGGTGAGGCGGGCGTCGTGGAACCGTCAGGCGCTGGCGGGCGCCGCCATTGCAGGTCTCCGATCGCGTCCAGGGGAGTGTTGTACCTGAATCCTGACTCGGCCATACATTGCGCCCAGCTGACGACCACCGCGCGGTATCGACTGTCGTTGGTGGGGACGGGAGGACCAGAATCTGGGAGTACGGTCTCATCGATGATGAGTGGGGTACCGCCGATCGCCTCCTGCCCTTTTCGGGCGCATTCCGAGGAAACTTCGGACGGTCCTGCGACCCCCGTTTCTGTCAGCGAGACCGCTTGCCCGGGAGGTCTGGAATATCCATGGGTCTTTGCCGCCACGGGGTCAAAGAAGCCGTACAGCCCTGACCGGATCACTCCATCTCGTTGCTGGGCTGATAGAAACTCCTGTACCCCCGGCGGCTCGTGGATCTCGGCGTTGGCTCCGTGCGCCGCGAGGCATTTCGCGACGGTTTCGTTGCGTACTGCCCGAAGCTGCATGATCTCCTGAACCGAAGGAATATACGTGTCTATCGGCCGGCCGATCTGCGATGGCTCGGAAATTTGTTGTACTGGCCCGATGCCGGGCTCGTGCTGTTCCGGGGATTTTACCGGGTCCGCGCAGGCGACGCTGGCAGCCAGCACCAGTACAACCGCAGGTAGCGTCGCCTGTGGGCGAATCACGTGGCGGATGCGTGGGGACTGGCGCCAGCGACGCCCGCGAAAGCGTATCAGCATGCAGATCAATATATATTGATGGCGCGAACTGTCTGAGCCGGGTACGACCATGAAGACCACTTCGGGAAATACACTGTGTAGCTGTCGCCCGAATACCATCCGGCGTTGTTTCCGGAGCTGCCTCCATAAACGTTGTAGAGGGTCACATTCGTGTAGCCGGCATTTGCCCAGCATGTCGTTTGATTGGACTGCAGCCAAAGAAAGTCGTAGCTGACTACAGGATACCCTGTTGATTGCTTGAGCGGAACCCGCGGTAGCAACCAGCCCAAGTGTGACTGCCATGGCCGTGAAAACAGACGCGAACGCTCTCTTCACCGTCAGGTCCTTCCGAGGCATCGATAAATTGATCAACGGACCGTGCTTCTCCTCCTTGCGCGGTAGCATGTTTCAGAGGCTTCCCGTTGGCTATGAGCGCTTACTCGGGTATTGAACAATGAGTGAGAGGAAACTGTCAACCTTGATTTTTTATCTATTCTATCTTGATCTTATTGCTGACTGTTCCTGGCGTCGGAAAAGTATCTCTGAGCTGGGATGACGTGGGTATTCGGGGGCTGTCTGGGGGGCGGTGAGCCGGACAGCCGGCTTCCCAAACTTGCGCTAAAGCAGGGAACGCATCCGCAGCGGGTCTCGCAGGCTGGCTTCCCAAACTTGCGCTAAAGCAGGGAACGCATCCGCAGCAGGTCTCGCAGGCTGGCGTCCACCTTCAGCCGGCCGCTGGACCACGCCGAGCCGAACCGCAGGCTTCCCTCAGTGACGGCGATGAGGTCGTCACTGTTCACCGTGAATGTCACCTGGGCCGTCTCGCACTCGCCCTCGTTGATGTCGAGGACGTTGCCGTCGCGTAGTTCCGCGGAGAAGCTCGTCCCGAGATCGGGTATCCGGCACATGATGGTACGGTCGGGAGCCAGCTCG
Source organism: Protofrankia sp. Cj3 (assembly GCF_917627355.1). Classification (NCBI taxonomy): domain Bacteria; kingdom Bacillati; phylum Actinomycetota; class Actinomycetes; order Frankiales; family Frankiaceae; genus Protofrankia; species Protofrankia sp. Cj3. Next base: position 7,430 of record NZ_CAKJTR010000172.1, read on the forward strand.
CGCGTGCGGTCGTTCACCAGATTGTTGAGCTGATCCGCCAGCATGCGCAACGCCGCCGAACACTGCTGCCTGGTCGCCATGCCGGCCAGCTCCTCCTTCCGCGGGTCCGCTGGGCTGTGTCTCGGAGCCTCGGAGCTGCGGTGTTCCGCATGACCTTTGCGGCCGCCACCCGGGACCGGACACTGCCACCGGCGGGTGGCTCTCGTACACAGTGACGAGGCGGTAACGATGGTAGGGATGGGCTCTCACGGAGAGCCTAGCGCCCGGTCTGCCGATGGCGATGTGTTCGACACGGCTCGTCCGGTGTACCTGGGGTAACCGTCGCCACCGCGAGCGGGATCCAGGCATCCTGGTTCGGACGACAGCGGCGTGCCGCGGGGTGACGGTCCTGCCGTCGCTGTCATGGAAGAGGAACCCCTCATGACTGTGCACCCCGGCGGCGTCCGCCGCTGCGCTCCTCGGTCGCTGGCGCGTCCTGCGATGCTCGCTATGGACGCCGCCGCATGAGTGATGACGTTCCAGATGATGTTCGTGACGCGCTTGCGCGGATGGACCGCCTGCCCACGCTGCCCGTGTCGGCCCACGTCGCTGTCTTCGAGGAGGTCCACGGTCTCCTGGACGGAGTACTCACGGATCTGGACGGGCCCGCGAGCGCTCCGCCTGATCCAGCCGCCAAGCCTGGCCGGCCGCGGGCGTGACCGGGACGAGGCGCGCTGCCATGGTCCGCAGGACGCGGCTGGACCGCGAGCTCGTACGGCGAGGCCTGGTTCGCTCCCGCGAGCAGGCCAGTGAGGCGATCATTGGCGGCCGGGTCCGGGTGAGCGGGCGGCCGGCCACCAAACCCGCGACGATCGTGGATGACACCACGTCTATTGTGATCATTTCTGGGAGCGACCCCGGATATGCCTCGCGCGGCGCCCACAAACTGCTTGCGGCCCTGTCCACCTTCGCCGGGAACGAGCCGCCGTTGCGGGTCACCGGGCGCCGCTGTCTGGATGCCGGGGCGTCCACCGGTGGTTTCACGGACGTGTTGCTGCGCCACCGTGCGGCTGAGGTCGTCGCGGTGGACGTCGGATACGGCCAGTTGGCGTGGCGGTTGCGGAGCGATCGACGGGTCCGGGTGCTGGAGCGTACCAATGTCCGCCACCTCGCCCCCGAGGAAATCGGTGGGCTGGTCGATCTGGTCGTGGCCGATCTGTCGTTCATCTCGCTGCGGCTGGTGCTGCCCGCGCTGCGGGCCTGCGCCCGACCAGAGGCCGACTTCGTCGTCCTGGTCAAGCCGCAGTTCGAGGTGGGGCGGGACGGTCTCGGGCCGGGCGGGGTGGTCCGCGACGTGACTGCGCACGCGTGGGCGGTGCGGGAGGTGGCCGCGGCTGGGGCACGGTTGTCACTCGGTGTCCGTGGGGTTGTCGCGAGTCCGCTGCCCGGCCCCGCGGGCAACGTCGAGTACCTGCTGTGGCTTGCCGGGGAGGCTCCCAGCATGCCCGAGGCCTGGCTCACCGAGGCGATCGCCACCGCGATCGCGGCC
>NZ_CAKJTR010000172.1:9380-10601 GCF_917627355.1 Protofrankia sp. Cj3
CCGGCGGCGGCGACTGTGGGCCGGGCCTGTCCGGTCAGCCCGGAGAGGTGCACGGGTGAGCCGGGAGGTCCTGGTCGTGACCCATCCCCGCCGTTCGGCGGTGCGTGAGGTCGCCCAGCGTGTCCTGGATCAGTTTGTCGCCGCCGGAGTCGCGCCGCGGGTGCTGCGCGACGAGGCCGACCTGCTTGACCTGCGCTGTGCCAACGTCGTCCCGCCCGACGGGGCCGCGGCGTTCGGGGTCGAGCTTGTCCTCGTTCTCGGCGGGGACGGCAGCCTGCTGCGCGGCGCGGAGCTTGCGCGCGGCGCCGACGCCCCGCTGCTCGGTGTCAACCTCGGCCATGTCGGCTTTCTCGCCGAGGCTGAACCGGACGCGCTGGAGTCCACGGTCGACCATGTCGTCCGCAAGGATTACCAGGTCGAGGAGCGGATGACCGTTGACGTGACGGTTCGCTACCACGGCGAGCCCACGTACCGCGGCTGGGCTCTCAACGAGGTGTCGCTGGAGAAGGTCGATCGGTCCCGGATGCTGGAATGCGTTGTCGAGGTCGACAACCGTCCGCTGTCCCGGTGGGGCTGTGACGGCATGATCTGTTCGACCCCCACCGGATCGACGGCGTACGCGTTCTCGGTTGGCGGCCCGGTCCTGTGGCCGGGCGTCGAGGCCCTGCTGGTCGCGCCGATCAGCGCCCACGCGCTGTTCGCCCGCCCCCTGGTGCTGGCTCCCACCTCGTCGGTCGCCATCGAGGTGCTGCCCTCGACCCCGGCCGTGCTGTCCTGCGACGGGCGGCGCTCGGTGGAGGTCGCGGAACGCTCCCTGGTCGAGGTGACGCGGGGGCGCCGGCCGGTACGGCTCGCCGTGGTGCACCCGCGGCCGTTCACCGACCGGCTGGTGGCCAAGTTCGACCTGCCGGTGACAGGCTGGCGGGGGCGGACGAGGACCTGACACGAGTGGATGCTTCTTCGCGGCCTGTGCCCGTCGCCGAGGCCGGGATCTCGGGTGCGCCCGTTACCGAGGACGGGACACGCCATAGAGTCACGTCTGTGCTCGAGGAAATTCGCATTCGCGGCCTCGGGGTCATCGACGACGCTGTGCTCGAGCTCGCGCCCGGTCTCACCGTGGTCAGCGGTGAGACCGGCGCTGGCAAGACCATGATTGTCCAGGGGCTCGGGCTTCTCACCGGCGGGCGTGCGGATGCCGGTCTGGTGCGTCCCGGCGTGGGG
>NZ_CAKJTR010000173.1:0-5454 GCF_917627355.1 Protofrankia sp. Cj3
GCGCCGGCTGAGGGCGGCGGTGACGAGTGGCCGTTGCCGGATTTCGTCGGCGCGTTGTCCAGCGGCAAGGGTGACCTCGCCGCCCGTTCGGCCGAAGTCCTGCGCGCGGAACTGGGGCGCGCCCCCGAGTGATTGTCTGGGCCACCGGGCCACCGGGCCACCGGGCCACCGGGCCGCTGATCGCCGCAGCCGACACCGACGACGAGCACCACGCTCGAAGCGTCGCTCTCATGCGGCGTACGCCCAGGCCGCTGCTTGTTCCCTATCCCGTCCTGACCGAGGTCTGCTTCATGCTCGAACGGGAGAAGGGCACCCGTGCCGAGGCCGCCTTCCTGCGCTCTGTCGGCACTGGACAGATCAGCCTGATCCCGCTTGCTCGCCAGGACCTCGACCGGATGGTCGAGTTGGTCGAGAAGTACAGCGACTTCCCACTCGGCGCCGTCGACACCTCCGTCCTCGCAATCACCGAACGGCTCGGCGCGGACGCCATCGCGACCCTCGACCGGCGGCACTTCTCTGTCGTCCGCCTCAAGAAGCCGATCGCACTGCTGCCGTGACACCTCGGTCGACGGCGCGGCGGGGCATGTCGGGCCACGGCGACACCAGGCTGCTCGACGAGCTTGTCGACCCTCCGCGTCGAGACGAGACCCTGCCAACCACAGCGACAGCACGCCGACAATGGCGTCACCTCGCCGACCAGACCGACAGCACGCCCACGAACGCCCCGCCCCGGACCCCCGGGACGATCCACCGCCGACAGCACCCGGACGCCGACCACAACATCCCGGTCATCTACATCACCGTCCCCCCGGCCGCGACCCCACGGATGATCGCGGTCGAGTTCGCCCGGTTCCTCGGCCTCCCCCTGCCTGCCCGCGCCAACATCACCGACGTCCTCGACGCGGTCTGCCGACTCTGCTGAAAGCCGCCACCTCCCTGGTCTGCGTCGACGAGATCCACAACCTCAACCTCGGGACCCGGCACGGCGCCGAGGCATCCGACACGCTCACGTACTTCGCGGAAAGGCTGCCCGTGACGTTTGCACACCTACCCCGAAACAATCAGAACTGCTGCCGTCCTCCTCGCAGCCTGCGGCCACCCCTGAACGGGCCGACTCGACTGGCAGGACCATGGCCCGGTCGCCGGCAGGCCGACTTCAACGACAAAAGGACGCCCACGGATTTTGACATCGAAGTAGGCCCTGCCAGGTCAGGGCATTGCCGACCGGCCGAGATGCCTGTCAGCGGACACCGGGCCCCGGACAGGGGCGATGCTGGATGATCGTGTCGACCAGAACATCGTCTACCGAGTAGAACAAGTGTTCCGAACACCTGGCGGTTCCGGGCACTTTCCGGGCCGCCAGGCGACCGTGGCCGTGGTCAGTGTGGCTGGTCGAGTTGGCTGGCGACGAGCGGGAACTCTGCCCGGAGGAGCACTGTCAGTTGCTCCTGGATCTCGCGCAACGCGGTCGTGGTGATGCGCCACACGATGGACCAGTCGATGTCGCGCATCTGATCCATGTCGCGGCGGCGATCCGGTCGGGTGAGGAAAGCACGATCACGACGGGCAAGTGCGGAAGGCTCCGGGGCCAGCTGAACCACAAGATTGGGTCAATGATGCAGTTCTAGAGGGCAGTCAGGTCCGCCTCCGCCTGGGCGAGCTGCCGGGCCGTGGCGGCCAGCTTCCGCTCGAGCTCGGCTCGCGCCTCCGGTCGGAGCTGGCTGCGGCGCTGGAGTTCGGCGAGACCGCGCTGAAGCTCGTTCTCGATGAGCCTTCGCCGTGAATGGTGACTTCCGAGTGCCTGGTCGCGCTCCTTGTGAATGGCGGGGTCATGCGGATTGTAGCGGAAAGAGCGCTCGCAGGAGTCGCGCCATGCGACCAGATTCGCGGTCTTCGCTTCCCCGAAGCCGTTGATGTCCGCTATCCTGTAGTGGCTCACATCCGCAGCAGTGTGGATGCCATACGCGGCAAGTCGCTGCGTGAGGACCGGGCCGACCAGCCTGATCGAGGCGCTGCTGATGTACTGTCGCTCCAGGTGGCGGCGCAGCTGGCGATCTCGCACGGTGCGGTCGAATTCCGCGAGTGCCTGTCTCTCCCGTTTCGGGATTTCGACAGTGTATTCGGAGTGGAGTTCGGCAAGTAAGTGACGGATAGCGTGAAATCCTACCGGGCCGGCTTCCGCTGCCTCATGGGTCGCGGCTGCATGGGCATCTCGCGCCTGTGTCGCCGCGAGCAGGCGCGCGCTCTTCTCCTGGCGCCTGGGTTCCCCGTACCGCGCGAGCCACCGATGTACAAGGGCGGGCAACGCCAACGCCAGAAGACCGCGCGCCCCTGCGATTGCTATAAGCAAGATCACCACGGCTGCCACGATGGGCCAGACGACAAACGGTGTCATCTTCGAGCGCACTGTCGCCGGGAGCGGCCGAGCAACGAACGTGGTCGCTGCATCGGGGGATGCGGCAATCAGCGCCGGGGCCGGTACTGCGGATATATGTGCCCAAAGTGCCGCGATGTTGCCCTTCGCAGCGTATAGCTTCGCCGCGACCTGCGCCCTGACGAAATGTTCGATTCCCGAACTGTCGAGGGAACACCAGGGACACGCCCGGACGTGGGCTGGGTAGGCGTGGTGTGAGTTCGCGCGGCACACGGCTATCTGCGGAAGCAGCCCATCGAGTGCCGATACCCACTCCGGAGCATTCGGCCGGAGCTGGATCCCGGGCTCGGTGAACGCCTGGATGAACATGTGGTGGATCGCGGCCGGAAGGATGGCCACCGGGACAGCTGTCGGTGGCGGGACCAGACCGCGGCTTCCTTTGTCCGGGGCGTCGGCGAACCGGAAACTACTAATGTCAATCGACATGTCGTTACCGACATCGCCACGGAGCGGACGACCCGCGAAGGGATGGCGTCCACCGAGGAGCAGCTGGAAGATCAGGACCGCCAGACCGAAGTTGTCGTGGTTTTCGGTTCGCACCATCCGGCTGAAGTCACCGATCGCGTGCAACTCAGGCGGGGTGAAATCCGGAACCCCGACCAGGCAGGGAAAAATCCGGCCATTCGCACTCACCTGGAATGAGTCCGCGTCGATCAGCATCACGCGGCCGCTGTCCGGGGCGACCATCACCGCGTTTTCGTTGACGTCACCCACGACCAGTCCGCGCTGGTGGATGGCGGCGAAGGCATCCGCCGTGTTCCGGGCCATGACCAGCAGGTGCTTCCACGACAGCTGAGGCTGTTCCTGCTTGCGGTGGCCGGGGTTGTAGAGCTGATGGATGGGAACAGATGCGCTCACGACCGGCATGACGAAGCCCTGCACGGGACCTCTCGGGTTCAGATGCAGAGTCTCCACCGGCCAGGCGACAAACTTCCGGATATCGGCGTCCCGTCGGGACGCCATCAGCCGAAGCTTCTCCTGTCGGTCGTTGTCAGGGACCTTGTGGTACAGTTTTGCGACGCGACCTGGGTCTCCATTGATCTGGTGGACGGAACCCTCGCCCCCCTTACCGAGAACAGGGCCCAGCGAAAGCTCGATCCCCGTGGAAGTGACCAGTCGGGTGGTGCTCATGTCCTCGCGTCCGAGATTTCCGTTTCGTCACCAACTGGCGCCGAGCCGACGTCGCCGAGCCAGACTGCGATGGCGAGTGTCTTGTCGTCGTCGGTCCGATCGTTGACCTGCGGCCCCCGCAGGAACCGTCCCAGTGCCAGGCTGAGCTGGTCGAGCAGTAGCTCCTCGTTACCGGATTCCGCCTGCTCAAGCGCTTTGAAGAAGGGCCGAAAAAACGGTTCGTGAGGTGCGCCTGTGACGAGGTCGAGTGCGATTCCCTGCAGGCCATCGGTGAATGCTGCAATATTCGTGGCGAGTGGATCGAAGGTTCGGACGGCGAGCACCTCGCGGAAGTCGTCCTGCGTGACGAAGTGCGTCATGTTGGCGTACTCCCCGTTCATGGGCGCCACGGCAATCTCTAAGCCGGTCCCGACGTCGAGGACGATGCCACCGTCGCCAATCTGGAAAGCCATTGTTCCGAGCGTTGGCGCGGCGAGCACACCAAGCAGTGTGCAAGCGAAGTCGCGAGGCCAGAGGTTTCTGCCGGCGGCCTTCGACGCGATTGTGTCGTGTGCCGCCGTCACCAGGATCTCGGCCAGACCGGCATCCAGAGTGATCTCAGATCTGTTCAGGCACGACTGGAGGGCCGCAGCCACAGCCGCTAGCGCGACCTGTGCCCCTTCACCACCGTGCTCGGCGCTGCCCGCACCATCCGCGATGACGACCGCGAGCAACTCGTCGCCGCGCGGCAGCGGATACTGCCCGAAGAGGCAGTCGTCGTCACAGGGAAGGCTTCGTCTGATGTGCGAGGTGCCGGCCTCGGACCTCGCAATGACACGCCAGGTCAAATGGCGGCCCACCCGGTCGGTGCCGCGAGCTGCGTCTCGGTGCCGACGGCGGAACGGGATACCGACCCCAGGGAACTGGACAGCCACTGGAAGAGCTCCTGGAACTTGAGTCCCTGCAGCGCGAGCGGCTGGCGGACGACGATCCGCCGAAGTATCTCCATGTTCGCTCCCTGAACGCCAACGCCGAAAAGCGCGAACTCCTTCGCGGCCTCACCCACCTGAACGGCGTCGGCGGCCGCCTGCCAGTTGTCCGTCGGCTCCCCATCGGTGATCAGAAAGACCCACGGGCGATAGTACTTCACCCCGTTGTTCCGGTATTCATTCTTGCGGTCTCGGAGCAACGACAGCCCCCGGGTGATGGCTTCACCCATCGGGGTGGCCCCCTGCACGTGCAACTCAGGCGCGGTGAACGCCGAGGCAGACACGAAGTCAGTCACCACCTGCACCGGGCCGAAGGTGATGATCCCGACCTCGACGCGCTTCGCGGCGAGGTTGTCCGAGGTGAGTTCTTCCTGGAAGGCCCTGAGACCGGAGTTGAGCTCGCGGATCGGCTGACCGTTCATGGACCCGGATACGTCCAGCAGCAGCAGGCAGGGACACCGCGGCTCGGGGTTCAGGGCGAAGTCCACCTCGGGCTGGTGGCCGAAGTCGAAGTTGTCGTAGCCGATCTGCTCGGTCATCCCATCTCAATCCTGGTCGGGCGGGCGTTGCCGGGTGCTCGGCGACGAGGCGCAGGCCGGGCATCGGATCGAAAATGCAGTATCAATAGTGCCAGACCTGCACGTACGACCGGGGTCCGGCGGCGGCCACGTCAGGACGCCGCGACACGAGGCAGGATCCGTTCGCCGGCCATCCATCGCGAGAGCACCTCCCGGTCGACCAGCTGGATGCGGTGACGGTGGCCGAAGTCCGCGGCCGCCGAGGTGAAGCGGCCCGAGGTGACCAGCAGCGCGACACCGGCACGATGATCCGTCCGCGCACAGCCGTTGAACTCTTTCACCGCGGACGGGCCCACGGCAAGGCCCGAGTAGTGCTTGCACTGCACCGCGATCCGGACCATTC
>NZ_CAKJTR010000173.1:6151-10594 GCF_917627355.1 Protofrankia sp. Cj3
GGGGGGTGTAAGCGAGGACGTCCACGCCCCCGTCCCCACGACCTCCGACCACCCGAACCCTCAGGCAGCCGTCACGTCTCAGCAGATCCGCGACGTGATGCTCGAACTCGGTCGGGCTCAGTGCGTCGACGGCAGCCACAGCTGCCCTGCGCCCGCTCTCACGAATCCTGCGAGCGCGCACCGCGAGTAGCGACCAGCTTGTTGCGAGCGCTACAAGGATCCCAACCGGCAGCGCCCACCAGCCCCACGCATCCACGAGCCCTTGGACGAGAGTGACGAGAAGCAGGCCGCCGATCCCCACCCCCACCAGCCAGGAGAACCACCGCTCATTCGCCGAAGAGCCCGCCGGACGCCCCCGCACCCGGCGGCCCCGAGATGAACCAACACGGCGAGCGCTCGGACGCCGCCGACCCGCCGCCGACCCGCCGACGAACCCCGACGACCAGAAGCACGACTGACCACACGTCAACTATTGACATACAGTGCGTCGCAAAGCGGCATATCACCGAGATCGCAGGGACTTCTCGTCACGCGAACGATGCGGCGGCGCGTGGCAACGGGTCATCAGCAGCTCGTCGGCGGCTCCGTGCGGAGTGGCGACGACACGTCGAGGAGTCTGGCGTCGAGACGCGACAGCCCGCCACGGGTGCCGCGAACCCGATGAACTCCCCGGCCGGTGTCGTGCATGTCTGCCGGGTAGCGGAGATGCAGACCCGGCTGCAGTCGCTGGAGCGACGGCGCCCTCCGGTCTCGCCGGTACCCGAATCCGAGGCCGAGGCGGACATCGAAATGCGCGGCGCTTGGATCAGGTCGCTCGCTGCGAACGCGGTCTCGTCGACGTACCGGACGAACACCGTCGCGGTGGCCGCCACGTCGAGCCGCCAGGCTACGGCAGTCTCGAATCTGATAATCAGATAGCATGACGGCATGCGAACCATGACGGCGACCGAGGCATCTCGGAGGTTCTCGGACCTGCTTGACGCCATCGAGGCCGGCGAAACCGTAACCATTACGCGAGGCAGTCATCCGGTCGCGGAGATCGGGCCAGCACGTCGACGGACTGGCGCCGATCTTCGGGCCGCGCTCGCCGGAACGACGCCGCCGGATGACGCCTTCGAGAAGAACGTCGCCGAGGCGCTCGGCCATGTGACGGCGAACGAGGATGATCCGTGGGCCGCCGCCTGATACTCGACACCAACATCCTGATCGCCTACGAACGGGGAGCCATCGACCGGGCCAGCCTGGACGACGACGAGCTTGCGATTGCGGCCGTGTCGGTCGCCGAGTACCGCGTCGGGATCGAGCTGGCCGACACCGCCGCCAGAGCCGCGGACCGCGCAAGATCACTGTCCGCCATGATGTCCGTGCTGGACGTGCTGGACTACACCGAGAGGACGGCTGTTCACCATGCTCGCCTCATCGCGGCCGCGCGGCAGATCGGACGGCCTCGCGGCGCCCACGATCTGATCATCGCGGCTCACGCGGCCGAGACCGGTCGAACCATCGTCAGCCGCGACGCCAAGGCACGCTTCGCCGATCTTTCGGACGTCCTGGCAGTCGAACCGTAGGTACCGTTCAGACGGTTTCTGTCACCGAAAGGGGGGTGGGATACTGAAGATCGAGGCGTCGACCATCGCCGAGTACCGGGCGCTCTTAGCGACGTGCGCTACTTGACGTCGCCCGTGAGCTCCTGCCCGTCGGCGGACCCGTCGCTGTGTGTGGACGATCACGTAATTCCCCGGGGGGACGGGGTGCGTGTCGGGCTTGGGGCGGTCCTCCTGTTGGAGCACAGTTGCTCCTCGTCCGCGCAGGTCGGACGAGGGGTGCGACGGCGAGGAGAACCTTCGAAGGGCGGTCTCCAGCGGTCAGCGCAGCACCCCGCATCGTGCTGGGACCTACGGGGTTCTGGCATGAGGCGGACGCCCGGGTGGTGCCCTGACTGGTTGAAACCACCCTCCAGCAAACCTCCCTCTCCTTCGTTGCTTTCTTCGTCGATCTGCGGGTTCCGCAGCCGCTGGACGGCCGCTACCAGCGCCAACAGAGCGTCGACCATGATCGTGGGAGCGTTCATTCCCTCCGCTCCCGAGAAATTTATGCGTGCAGTGCGGCTTGCTCCTTGAGTCGAGGATCCGTTGCGGGAAGGCCACCGGATTGCGGCGGATGCCCTCGAAGTCGTTCGCGATGAATTCTGCCTGGTGTGTCGCGGTCGCGGTCGCGCTCGCCTGTGACCTGCTGGCCTGGTTGGCGTTACTCGCTCTGGGCGGCGAGCTGGCGAAAACCGAGCCGAAAACGGTTCGCTAACGGCTCTTGCACACGGCCGGGCGGATTATCCGCGGCCAGCGTAAACACCGGCTGCGACTACCGGAGAACTGGCCGTGGTGGATGCGCTGCGCGCTGCTTTCACGCGGGTCCTCGCGTTGCCCGCACCCACCTGATATTCGCCCCGCCGACCCGACGATACGAGCGGGACCTGTCCGGCCCGTGGAGTCGGCGCCGACCAGGGCGACACCCGGGCCGCCTTCGTGCCCGAAGCCCAGAACAAACATCAACAGTGCCCAGCTGCAAGATTCGAACCGTTAACGATCGCGACGTGAATTTTCGAGGTTAGCGAGGTGAAAGATAGAGGTCGGCGAATTCCGCTGCGCACACCGGCGATGTCCGCAGCCGGTCGAGCCGGGCATCTTGTAGCTCGCGGGAAAATCGATTGTCGAGCTCGACATGGATGAGCTCCGACAGCCGCGTGGACGCATCCTGCGCTATCCAGGAGCGCCGTAAGCAGGTATCGGAATAGGCTGCCAGCGGTGCGTCGTCGCCATACCTTAGTGATCTTGTTACCGCGTGAGCGAGGTCCTCGGCGTCGGCGATGGCCAGGCTTGCGCCCTTGGCCGCGGTCGGCGGTATCCGCCTGGCCGCGTCCCCGGCCAACAACAGGCGGCCAAATTTGATCGGATCGTAGAACACCGTGTCCATGGATACCACGGCTACGGGCTCTAGCAAGGCTCCCTCGATGAGCGTCCAATCCTCGTCAACGGCGAGTCGGGTATGCAGTTCCGTCCAGATCCGGTCTTCCGGCCAGTGCTCTGGATTGGTATTCGATTCCACCTGCAGGTAATAACGGGTCATCTTCTCGTCGCGTAGCATCTGGCCGGCGAAGCCGGCGGTGCTGACAGAATAGACGGTGCGGCGAACAGAAGGGCCGGCTCCCACAAGAGCCGCTATCCACGCCCACCGTCCGCCCGTCCGTTCGATAGACCGGATCGCGCCGGGCGGGATGAAACCACGGCTGACTCCCTGGTGGCCGTCGCAGCCGGCAATGTAATGGCAGCGCAGTCGGCGTTCCGTGGAGTCGGCCGCCACGAAACGCACCGCCGGCCGGTCGCTGTTGAGATCCTCGATCCGCACGTCCGACACCGCGAACTCGATCGCGCCGCCGGTATCTAGATAGGCGGCGAGCAGATCGCCTACCAGCAGATGCTGGGGATAGATAGTGAGCCCGTGGCCGGTCAGCGCCTCGCAGTCGACAACAAAACGTTGCCTGCGGTGGCGGAACTCACACATGCCCGCCACCTTGCCGGCCGAACGCATCTTGTCGGCGAGGCCGTGGCGTTCAAGAATGGCCACTTGGCCTGGGCCGTAAGCGCCGGCCCGCACAAGGCTATGGATTTCCTCCTGGGTCCTCCGTTCAAGGACGACGGTGTCGATGCCGGCCCTTTTGAGGATCGTGGCCGCGATCAGTCCGGCCACGCCCGCCCCGATCACCGCGACCTCGAACGACTCGCCCCGCGGACCGTGGTCGGCGCCGGGGCCTGATTGTAACCATGGCAATACCATCTTCTTGCTCACCTCTCACCACTTGTGTCGCCCGCCTTCGGGTGACCATGGTCATAGCGGTCGGTGCGGACGCCTGGGGTGAATTACCCGTTCCGATACCCGTTGTTCACCGGAGCGGAGGTCTGCCCCGTCAACACTGCTACCCGCCCCATGTTGCCCCTGGTGACGCCCGCGCCCTCAGCTGAATAGCTGTGCGCAGGCGCTGCTCATCCGCACCATGTAATGGACGGACAGATCAATCGTAACTAGAGATCCGATGTCATAACATGAACTCTTGCACGGATGTAGTATCGGCCGGGCTCCGGTTCCGGGTCCACTGGAAGGCAAGAGGCTCCCTGGTTATCTGAATCATCCTTTCGCTCGTCGCATACTGAAGAGAATCTTAGCAGTTGGACCACGGCAGGCCCGCGACCTGCGCGGATGCGTCCACCCAAGTCCCGTAATGTAAGTATTCGGTGATGCCGTGGGAGGACACACCGAGCACCCGGCCGGCGTTGCCGGTCGGGTTCGTGTCGGCTGTCGAACGGGGTTAGGGCGCGGGCCCGTCGGGGTCTCGGCTGCCGGCGGTGTCCCCGGGATCGGGTAGCCAGACGAAGAACCGTTCCAGTGCCA
>NZ_CAKJTR010000174.1:0-8702 GCF_917627355.1 Protofrankia sp. Cj3
CGGCGGTGCCGGGTGGGGACTGGCGGAGCGCGGCCAGCCCCCACCCGATGCCGGCACGGTGACCGTGGGTGCGCGGTCAGGCCCGGATGCGGTCAGTCCGGGTTGGCGACGAGCCCGAGCTCGGCCGGTGAGGCGAGCTGCGGATGCCGTGGGAGCACCCGGACGGTGTAGCCGAAGGCGCCCGTCCGCCGCAGCGGGATGGTGCCCTCGAAACGCTGCCCACCGCCCTCGCCGGTGCCCAGGTGGGCCAGCGCCACGGTAGTCGGGCCGAGCAGCCGGTCGGCCTCATCGATACGGCCGTAGGTGGCCTGGACCTCCACATCCGCGAGGTCCAGGCCACCGAGCTCGACCGTTGCCCGGACCACCAACGACTGACCGACCTGAGGGGTGTCACCGAGCCCGGCCGAGTCGACGTTGACCACCCGCACAGCCGGCCACGCCTGGCGGACCCGCCCCTTCCAGCCCGCGAGACCACGGGCCCCGGCCAGTCCGTCGGCCGCGGCCACCCGCGCCGAGGCCGCGGCGGGGATGTAGTACCGCTCGACGTACTCCCGCACCATCCGGGTGGCGAGCACCTGCGGGCCGAGGGTGGACAGGGTGTGCTTGACCATCGATGTCCACTGCCGGGGAGGCGCGCCCGCGCTGGTGACGTCGTAGAAGCGCGCGGCGACCGTGTTCTCCAGCAGTTCGTACAAGGCGACCGACTCGAGGTCGTCACGGCGCTCGGGATCCTCGACACCGTCCGCGGTGGGGATCGCCCAGCCGTTCTGCCCGTCGAACATCTCGTCCCACCAGCCATCCCGGATGGACAGGTTGAGACAGCCGTTGAGCGCGGCCTTCATCCCCGACGTCCCGCACGCCTCCAGCGGGCGCAGCGGGTTGTTCAGCCACACGTCCGAACCGGCGTAGAGGAAACGCGCCATCCCGATGTCATAGTCAGGCAGGAAGACGATGCGATGGCGGACCTCGGGTGTGTCCGCGAACTGCACGATCTGCTGGACGAGCTGCTTGCCGCCGTCGTCGGCCGGATGCGCCTTGCCCGCGATGACCATCTGGATCGGGCGCTGCGGGTGGAGCAGCAGCCGGGTGAGCCGCTCCCGGTCCCGCAGCATCAGGGTGAGCCGCTTGTAGGACGGGACCCGGCGGGCGAACCCGATCGTCAGGACAGCCGGGTCGAACACACCGTCGACCCAGTCGAGCTCGCCGGGCGCGGCGCCGCGCTGGAGCCACGACGCCCGCAGCCGGCGGCGGACCTCGGCCACAAGCCGCTCACGCAGTTCCCTGCGCATCGACCAGACCGCGTCGTCCGACACCCGGGCGATCTTCGAAAACCCCTCCCCGGCGCCCTCAAGGGGAGATGGTCCCAGCTCCCGGTCAGCCAATTCGATCACACTGCGCGACACCCAGGTGGCCGCATGCACGCCATTCGTGACCGAACCGATGGCAACCTCAGCCGGGTCGAACCCCGGCCACAGGCCCGCGAACATCTCCCGGCTGACGATCCCGTGGAGCTTGCTGACGCCGTTGGAGCGCTGAGCCAGCCGAAGGCCCATATGAGCCATGTTGAACACGTTCGGGTCGGACTCGGCGCCGAGATCCAGCACGCGGTCGACGGGCACGCCCGGCCAGGCGTTATCCCCACCGAAGTGACGGGCCACCAGATCCTTGGGAAACCGGTCGATACCCGCGGGCACCGGAGTGTGGGTCGTGAACAGCGTCCCAGCGCGGGCCGCCTCCAACGCCTCGTCGAAGCTCAGGCCGCTCTCGGTCAGCTCACGGATACGCTCCAAGCCGAGAAAGCCCGCGTGGCCTTCGTTGGTGTGAAAAACCTCCGGCGCTGACGCGCCGGAAACCGCCGAGTACGCGCGCAGCGCGCGGACCCCACCGATGCCCAGCAGCATCTCCTGCAACAGGCGATGGTCGGTGCCACCACCGTAGAGCCGGTCGGTAACACCCCGCTCGGCCGGCTGGTTGTCCTCGACATCCGAGTCGAGCAGCAGCAGCGGCACCCGCCCGACCTGCGCCTTCCAGATCTGCGCATGCAGGGTGCGGCCTTCGGGAAGCCCGATCGCGATCTTGACCGGAGTACCCGAGGCATCGATGAGCTGGGTCAGCGGCAGGCCGTGCGGGTCGATGCCGGGATAGCGTTCCTGCTGCCAGCCATCCCGGGACAGCGACTGCACGAAATAGCCCGCCCGGTAGAGCAGGCCGACCCCGACGATCGGCACGCCGAGATCGCTGGCGGTCTTAAGATGATCTCCAGCGAGAATTCCCAGGCCGCCGGAGTACTGGGGCAGCACCTCGGTGATCCCGAACTCCGGCGAGAAGTAGGCGATCGCCTTGGGTGCCGCGGACAGCGCCTGGTACCAGCGTGGCGCGGTCAGATATTCCTGTAGGTCTTCGGCTGCGTTGCTGAGACGGCGGATAAACCGGCGATCAGTCGCCAGGGTCTCAAGGCGCTCGTGGTCGACCTCGCCGAGCAGCCGGACCGGATCTCCCTTACAGGAGCGCCACAGTTCGGGATCGACGGACTCAAAGAGATCAAGTGTCTCCGGGTGCCACGACCAGCGGAGGTTCAGCACAAGCTCACCGAGCGGGAAAAGCTGCTCAGGGAGCTGGGCACGGACGGTGAAGCGTCGAAGGGCTCTCACGAAGTTGTGAGCTTAGTGGTCGCCGCCGGGAGTTCGCCCAGGGCCTGCCGGCGCCAGCCGGCGCCTCGCGTCGTTGTCGTCGGCGCCGGTAGAACACCGCTACCGGGGCCTGGGCCGCCTCGCGACGCATCCGCCGCATCCGCCTGGCATCCGACATACCCCGACGGACCTGCCGGATCGGCTTCGCCGATCCGGCAGGAACCCCGACCTCCGGCGGCGACCGCTGAGACACCGCTGGCGTCTTGTGCCCCCAGTTCTCCGATCAACCCATCACTCGTCCGAGCCGGCCGCGGCGACCTTGGCGGACAAAACCCCCATTACGGTTGGATCACGCAGGGTCGTGACGTCACCGAGCTCGCGCCCCTCGGCGATGTCCCGCAGCAGTCGCCTCATGATCTTCCCCGATCGCGTCTTGGGGAGATCATCGGCCCAGATCACCCGCCTGGGGCGAGCCAGTTTCCCGATGCGCGCGGCCACATGGTCACGAATTTCGGCTATCGTCTCGTCATCACCGACACGACCCCCGGTCAATGTGACGAAAGCCACAATGGACTGACCAGTCTGATCATCAGGCTGGGCGACGACCGCGGCCTCCGCCACCGCCTCGTGGGCGACGATCGCGGACTCGACCTCCGCGGTCGACAGCCGGTGGCCCGACACATTGATCACATCATCGATCCGGCCGATGATCCAGAAATATCCGTCGGCATCCAGCCGAGCCGCGTCACCGACCACATAGACTGTCGGGCCGAATCGTGAAAAATAGGTCTGCACGAACCGTTCGTCGTCCCGGTAGAGGGTCCGCAGCATCGACGGCCACGGCTTGGTGATCACTAGAATGCCGGTCCCCTCAGTGATCGGCTCGCCGTCCTCGGACAGCAGCGCCGGTGAGATCCCCGGCAGTGCGGTTGTGGCCGAGCCCGGCTTGGTCGACGTCACACCCGGCAGCGGAGAAATCATGATCGCGCCAGTCTCGGTCTGCCACCAGGTGTCGACGATGGGGCAACGACCGCCGCCGATCACCTTGTGGTACCACAGCCAGGCCTTCGGGTTGATCGGCTCGCCCACCGTGCCAAGGAGCCGCAGCGACGACAGATCATGCCTGGCCGGGTAGTCGGCGCCCCACTTGACACAGGTACGGATCGCGGTCGGCGCGGTGTAAAAAATCGTGACCTTGAATTCTTCGATGATCTTCCACCAGATATCCCGGTCGGGATAATCGGGAGCGCCCTCGAACATCACGCTGGTCGCGCCGTTGGACAACGGCCCGTAGACGATGTAGGAGTGCCCGGTGACCCAGCCGACGTCGGCCGAGCACCAGTAGACGTCCGAGGACACGTCAAGGTCGAAGACGAGCCGGTGGGTGTAGGTCGCCCCGGTCAGGTACCCCCCGGTGGTGTGCAGGATGCCCTTGGGCTTGGCCGTGGACCCGGAGCTGTAGAGAATGAACAACGGATGCTCGGCATCCATCGGCTCGGCCGGGCACACCGGGTCGGCCCGCTCGCACAGTTCGTCGTACCAGACATCCCGGCCGGTGAGCATCGGCGCGGGCGTGCCGGTCGAGCGGACCACGACGATGTGCTCCAGGGTCTGCACGCCACCGAACTCGGCGTCCACCGCCTCCTTGACCGCGGCCGTCCGGCCTTTACGGCGGGCGCCGTCCACAGTGATCAAAACCTTTGCCTCGGAGACCTCCATCCGCTCGCGCACCGCGGCCGGAGCGAAACCACCGAACACCACGTTGTGAACGGCGCCGATCCGGGCGCAGGCCAGCATCGCCACCACGACTTCGGGAATCATCGGCAGGAAGATCCCGACGACGTCACCCTTACCGACCCCGAGGCTCTTCAACCCGTTGGCCAGCCGCTGGGTGTCGGCCAGCAGGCCGGCGTAGGTCAGCGTGCGTCGCTCGCCTTCCTCGCCAACCCAGTGAAAGGCGACCTTCCCGCCCCGGCCCGCGGCCACGTGCCGATCCAGGCAGTTCGCCGAGACGTTGAGACGACCATCCGCGAACCAGCGGTAGAAAGGCGGGTTCCGGTCGTCGAGCACCGTTGTGAACGGGATGTCCCATGTCACCAGGGTGCGGGCTTTGTCCGCCCAGAAGGCAACCGGATCGACGGCGGCCGCGTCGCTGTCAGCCGTACCGGGCTGGCGAGGAACGAAACCGGCTGGCGGATCGAACCGGTCAACCAGGAGCATCCGCTCAAGCTCATGCTCCAGGCGCCCACCGGCGGAGCCGGTCTCGTCCTGGCCGGCGCCGATCGCAGCGGTGCCGTCCGCGGTGCTGGTCATGGGTCCTCCTGCGTCCGGTGGCTGGCTCGTCCGCATCCGGGTGTACCACGAAGCCCCGACAACTCACAGGAATCCAGCGGCGGTAGGCCCGGTCCCGCTCCGCCCGCCACCGGTTTCCCCTGGGATCTCCGGTTTCCTTACCCTGCGTGCACGGCAACCGCATCCGCCGGCACATCGGCTTTCCCCGCCCGGACGAGAACGACGATCACCGTCAACGCGAGCAGAATCATCGCCGCGCCCCAGCTGAACGCCGTTGTGTATCCGGAGATCTGCGCCTGGGCCACGCCGCGCGGACTGGTGCCGTGGCTGACGAGGTAGTCCGCCACCGCCGTGGCAAACACCGTGTTCAGCAGCGCCGTGCCCAACGAACCGCCGATCTGTTGGGTGGCGTTGACCAGAGCGCTGGCGACACCCGCATCGTGAGGCTCGACGCCGACGAGCGCAAGGCTCGACATCGGCACGAACACCAGCCCGAGGCCGACGCTGATGAGCAGCTCCTCGGGCAGAACATGGCTCACATAGCTGGTGTCGAGCCCGATCTGGGTCAGCAGAAGCAAACCGGACGCGCTCAGCACGGTTCCGGCAACCATCGGGATCTTGGGCCCGGTACGCGGCAGGAGCTGGCTGACAAGCCCGGCAGAGACGATGATACCTCCACTGAACGGCAGAAAGGCGAACCCGGCCCGCAGCGCGCTGTACCCGAGACTCACCTGGAAGTAGAAGGTGAGAAAAAGGAACATGGCGAACAGGCCACCACCGATGAGCAGGGACGACAGGAAGGACGCGCCTCGGTTGCGTTCCAGGGGCACCCGCAGCGGAAGCAGCGGCGCGGCGCTGCGGGTCTCGATGAGGACGAACACGACCAGCAGTACGGCGGCGGCCCCGAGAAACACGAGCGTGACCGCCGCGCCCCAGCCGTCCTGTGCCGCCTTGGTGAAGCCGTAGACCAGGCTGACCAGCCCGGCGCTGACGGTTATCGCCCCGGGAATATCGTAGTGGGCCTTACCCTCCGCCTTGCTCTCCCGCACGATGGGAACAGCCGCCGCAGCGGTGACCAACGCGATCGGCACATTGACCAGCAGGCACCACCGCCAGGACACGAATTCGGTGAGAAGGCCACCGAGGATGAGCCCGAGCGCGGCGCCGCCACCGGCGATCGCGCCATAAACGCCGAAGGCGCGGGCCCGCTCCCTGGTCTCGGTGAACGTAACGGTGATCAGCGAAAGCGCGGCCGGCGCGAGAAGGGCTCCGAAAACTCCCTGCAACGCACGGGCGGCAAACAGGAGCCCGGCGTTCGGCGCGATACCGCCGAGCGCGGATGCCAGCGCGAAGCCGAGCAGACCGATGATAAGGGCGCGCTTGCGGCCGGCGAAGTCGGCGACACGGCCGCCGAGGAGCAGCAGGCCGCCGAACGCCAACGTGTAGGCAGTAACGATCCACTGCCTGTCCGCCGTGGAGATGTGCAGATCAGACTGGGCCTTGGGCATTGCGATGTTCACAATGGACGCGTCGAGCACGACCATCAGCTGAGCCACGGCGATGATGCCGAGGGCAAGCCAGCGACGGGGGTCGGGAGCGCTCCCGGGTTCCGTTCCGCTGTACTCAGATAGACGTTCAGTAGTCGTCGTCACCGATACTCCTCGACTGCCAAAAAGTAAATAAGCGGGCAATTCGGGCGCCAGTTGGCGCGATGCCGGACGCGGCGTCAGGGAATCCGGTGTCAGTAAGAGCGCCCAAGAATAAGAGCGGCCGGCAATAGGGGACGCGGCGTCGCGGGGCCAGGGCGCGCACCTCGCGTCATCGCTGCCCGTCCATCGCCGCGCGATGGACGGGCACCCCGCGGCTCGTCAGTCGCCACCCAACACCTCCAGTGGCTCCCTCCGCCGCCTCGCGATGCACGCACCCCAGCCCCACTCCTTGATCCACACCCCTGTTGCCGGGCGCTCTCAGTGGTCGCTGAGGGCCATCAGTGGCAGCAGCACATCATCGACCATATGTTCGATAAACGAATCGTCAAGAACCTCATCGGTGAAAAGCAGCCGGAAAAAGAGCAGTGCGGGCGCCAACTCACGGAAGACATCGGCGGCCACGGGCGAGCGCAGCTCACCCCTGCCCAGCGCGCGCTTCACGATGAGATCGCCGACCCAGCGCTTCTCTTCGATCGTCTGGGCTCGCAGCGCCGCCGCGAGGTCGGGAGACTGCCGCATGGCCAGCAGCACTCCGGCGATCAGTGCGGCATCCTGCCGGGACACGTGGTCGACCAGTTGGCGGATGGTGTCCATGAGGTCGCCACGAAGACAACCGGTGTCGGCGGGGATTATGTCGTCGCCCGCGCTCCGCCTGCGAATGGCGTCGACGACCAGTTCGTCCTTGTTGGCCCAGCGCCGGTAGATCGTCGCCTTGCTCGCGCGGGCCCTGGCCGCGACGGCGACCATGCTCATCCGCTCGTAACCGACCTCGACCAGCAGCGCGAGCGCGGCGTCGAGGATGGCCTGTTCCCGCGCGTCGTCGCGTGGCCGGCCCCGCGCGGAGCCGCACGGCGGCAAGGAGAGCATCACGTCATCAGGCCCCCAGCGTTCGATGTTTTCCAAAACAGTACCGTACTGTACCCGAATTCAGCCAGCCATCATGGCTACATAGTGTGGTCAAATACCAATAAAAGGATGCAAAAAGTACAAAAATAAGGCCAGTCGGTAACGGAGCGAAAGGGCAGAACTCGAACGCGTCAATCCGTCGCGAGGTCTCCGGCGCCCGGCAGGAGAGCGGTGGCGAGAATTTCCAGCAGCTCCTGCCCGCCCAGCAGGCCCGCCGCGGCGGTGATCCGCAGATTCGGCCAGGTCCAGCCGCTTTCGTGAAGTTCGCCATGGGCGGGACGGACAGCGAGCTCCGCGGCAGCGAGCATCCCGCGGTCAAGCAGCGAGTCCCCAGCCGCGGCCAGGGCGGCGGCGCCGGCCCGGCGCATCACCTCGACGAGCGCCGCCTCCTTGGTCAGGACAGCTGGCAGCAGATAGACCTTGCGCCCCTGGACAGACAGCCTCCACCCGTCGGCGGCAAGGTCCGCCGCGACCCCGCGGAGATCGGGGACAGCGCCACGTTCATGGGCGACGAGGTACACGAACAGGCCCTCGGCGACCCGGCTGACCCGGACCCAACCGTCGGCGGCAAGACGCTCGGCCACGGCCTGGACGTCGGCGAGCGGGCCGGCCTGCGTGTCGATCCGGGCGCGGACCAGGGCTGCCCAGTCCTCATCGGGGCAGCCGTCCACCAGCAGCTGCCCACCGTTTGTCGTGATCGCGAACTTGGGGCGCACACCAAGATCGATTCTTTCATACTGCGCTCGGGTGCGCGTGGTGACCGGGACGAGAGTGGCCGCGGCGGCCAGCCACGCGATCAGTTTGGCCGCACGGACGGTGCAGAAGGCGGCCGGCTGACCGTCAATATGCTCGACGGTCACCAGAGCGGGTTCACCGCCGCCCGGCGCTAGGCGGAAAGACCTCCGGCTGTAGACCAACGTCTGGTCGAGATCGCAGGCGACCAGCCAACGCGAGCCCGGCGGGGATCCGGGGGATGGCGCCAGCGGGGTTCGTGTGTCGATGCCCGAACTGTATGACGCGGGTACCCGAACGATCCACAGCATTGCGGTACGCCGCCGCCCGCCTACAGCGGCAGCCCATCATGATGACAGAATAGATGCGGCTGACGACGAATCGTTGATGCCCGCAACAGGACACCTGCCGACCCTTAGTGGTCGACCCTTAG
>NZ_CAKJTR010000174.1:8727-9902 GCF_917627355.1 Protofrankia sp. Cj3
GGTCGACGCTTGGCCGCGTTCTCGGGGCCACACCGATACAGCTCATCCGGTATCGGTGTGGCCCGCGGCCGTGCCAGCAGCCACCTGGACGGCTCCCTGATCGAACGACGGTTCCCGAAACACGCCGTATACCTGGCTTCGGGGAGCTGGAGACACTCGAGACGTGCCGAAGGCGCTACCGGGGGGAAACGGTCAGGACGAGTTTGCCGAACACCTCGCCGCGGACCAGCTTCACGAACGACGCGCGGGCGTCCGCCAACGGACGGACATCGGCTATAGGTGGCCGTAGCCCGGCCCGGTCGACCAAGGTCGCGAGATCGGCCAGCTCGTCGCGGGTGCCCATGGTAGAGCCGATCACCGACAGCTGCAGGAAGAAGATCCTGTTCAGCTCGGCCGGCGGGTTCGCGCCGCTCGTCGCGCCGGCACAGACGATGCGGCCGCCCGGTCGCAGTGCCCGCACCGAGTGCTCCCAGGTCGCCGCGCCAACGGTTTCGATGACCGCATCCATCTTGACCGGCAGTCGCGCCCCGGCTTCGAAGACCTCGTCCGCACCCAGCTTCATCGCCTGCGCGCGTTTGGACGCGTCTCGCGAAGTGACGAAAACGGTATGACCGGCAGCCTTCCCGATCATAATCGCGGCGGTGGACACGCCACCACCCGCGCCCTGCACCAGCAGGGTGCCACCGCCGGCAGACGGCAGCCCGGCCCGGTTGACGATCATGCGGTAAGCGGTCAGCCAGGCGGTCGGCAGGCAGGCGGCCTCCGCAAACGACAGCGACGCCGGCTTGGGCACGAGGTTGCGCCGCGGCACCGCCACGACCTCGGCCAGGGTCCCCGGATACAGCTCCGAGAGAAGCGAACGCCGCGGGTCAAGCGTCTCGTCGCCACCGCCCGCGGCCGGGTCACCGACGACCGCGTGGACGATCACGTCTTCACCGTCCGCGCTCACTCCGGCCGCGTCACAGCCCAGAATCATCGGCAGCCTGTCCGCGGGCAGCCCTACGCCACGCAGGCTGAACAGGTCGTGATGGTTGAGCGCCGCGGCCCGGACAGCCACCGTGGTCCAGCCGTCCGGGACGGACGGTTCCGGGCGCTCGCCCACGGCCAGCCCGGCCAACGGGTCGGCTGAGCTCTGGGATACAGCGGCAACGGCGAGCATCGGTACACAGTAGAGG
>NZ_CAKJTR010000175.1:0-2839 GCF_917627355.1 Protofrankia sp. Cj3
GTCCCGCGCCGCGCCGGCTGGGACTGCCACGGCCTGCCGGTGGAGCTCGCCGTGGAAAAGGAGCTGGGCTTCACCAGCAAGAGCGACATCGAGGCCTTCGGGATCGCCGCGTTCAACGCCCGCTGCCGCGAGTCGGTGCTGCGCCACGTCGCGGACTTCTCCCGGATGACCGAGCGCATGGGCTACTGGTGTGATCTGGACAACGCCTACCGGACGATGGACACCCCCTACATCGAGAGCGTCTGGTGGTCCCTCAAGCAGATCTTTGACAAGGGCCTGCTCGTCGAGGACCACCGGGTCACGCCGTACTGCCCGCGCGACGAGACCCCCCTGTCCGACCACGAGGTCTCCCAGGGATACGCCGACGTGGTCGATCCCTCGGTGTACGTCCGCTTCCCGGTGACCTCCGGCCCGCTCGGCGATGCCGGGGTGAGCCTGCTCGTCTGGACGACCACCCCATGGACGCTGGTGTCCAACACCGCGGTCGCCGCGCATCCCGACGTCACCTATGTCGTCGCCCGGACGGCGGCTGGCGGGCGCGACGGTGAGCTGGTGCTGGTGGCCGAGCCGCTGCTCGGTTCCGCGGTGGGCGCGGACGCCGAGGTCATCCGGACTCTTCGGGGAAGCGATCTCGCTGGCGTGACCTACGCCCGGCCGTTCGAACTGCTGCCGATGACGGATTTCAGCGGCGGGCCCGCGCATGCGGTGGTGCTCGCCGACTACGTCACCACGACCGACGGCACCGGGCTGGTGCACCAGGCCCCGGCCTTCGGCGCCGAGGACCTCGCCGTCGCCCGCGCCTACGGCCTGCCCGTGGTCAACCCGGTGGGCCGGGACGGCCGGTTCCTCGCCGGCACCCCGCTGGTCGGCGGGGTGTTCTTCAAGGACGCGGACGCGGCCCTCATCGACGATCTGCGCTCGCGTGGGGTGCTGTGGCGGGCCGAGGACTACACCCACAGCTATCCGCACTGCTGGCGCTGCCACACGCCGCTGATCTACTATCCGCTGCCGTCCTGGTACATCCGGACCACCGCGATCGCTGACCGGCTGCTGGCGGAGAACGAACGCACCGACTGGCACCCCGAACGGATCAAGAACGGGCGGTTCGGCGAATGGCTGCGTGGCAACGTCGACTGGGCGCTGTCGCGCAGCCGCTACTGGGGCACGCCGCTGCCGGTCTGGCGCTGCACGGCCGATCCGGCCCACCTGACCTGCGTCGGATCGCTGCTGGAACTGTCCGGCCTGGCCGGGCGTGACCTGTCCGCGCTCGACCCGCACCGGCCGTTCGTCGATGACGTGACGATCACCTGCCCGGCCTGCGCGGCGGTGGCGCGGCGGGTACCGGAAGTGATCGACGTCTGGTACGACAGCGGAGCGATGCCGTTCGCCCAGTGGGGAGCCCCGCACCGCAACGGCGAACAGTTCGAGGGCCAGTACCCGGCGCAGTACATCTGCGAGGCCATCGACCAGACCCGTGGCTGGTTCTACACGCTGATGGCCGTGGGGACGCTGGTGTTCGACCGCTCCGCCTACGAGACCGTGCTGTGCCTGGGCCTGCTGCTCGACGCCGACGGCCGCAAGATGAGCAAGCACATCGGTAACGTGCTGGACCCGTTCGAGCTGTTCGACCGGCACGGCGCGGACGCGGTGCGCTGGCTGATGCTCGCGGCCGGGTCCCCCTGGGCGGACCGCCGGGTCGGTCATGAGGCCCTTGAGGACATCGTCCGCAAGGTGCTGCTGACCTACTGGAACACCGCGTCGTTCCTCGTCCTCTACGCCAATGCCGGCGGCTGGGCACCAGGCCGTGCTCCCGCGTCCGACCCGCGGACGCGCCCCGTGCTCGACCGCTGGGTGCTCTCGGAACTGCACGCGGCCATCACGGAGGTCACCGAGGCGCTGGACGCGTTCGACTCGCTGCGGGCCGGCCGATGCCTGGCCCGCTTCATCGACGACCTGTCCAACTGGTACGTGCGGCGCTCCCGGCGGCGCTTCTGGGAGGCCGATCCGGACGCCCTGGACACCCTCTACACCTGCCTGGACGGCCTGACCCGGCTGATGGCCCCGTTCACGCCGTTCCTGACCGACGCGCTGTGGTCGAAGCTGGTCGTCGGCGTCCGGCCGCAGGCCCCGGACTCGGTCCATCTGGCCGACTGGCCGCGGGCCGCGGATGATCTCGTGGACACCCGGCTGGCAGCCCAGATGGACCTCGTCCGCCGCCTTGTCGAGCTCGGCCGGGCAGCCAGAGCGAGCAGCGGTGTGCGCACGCGCCAGCCGCTGGCACGCGCGGTCGTGGCGGCGCCCGAGTTCGCCGGGCTGCCCGCGGACCTGCGCGCCCAGATCGCCGACGAGCTCAACGTTGCCGCCGTCGAGGGCGCCACCGCCGACGTGGTCGACGTGACCGTGAAGCCGAACTTCCGGGCGCTGGGCCGCCGGTTCGGCAAGCGGACCCCGCTGGTCGCGGCGGCCATCGCGACCGCCGGCCCGCCCGTGCACGGCCGCCTCACCGTCGAGGTGGACGGGGATCGGCTCGACCTCGACGGCGATGATCTGATCATCACCGAAACGCCCCGGGAGGGATGGGCTGTGACATCGGAGTCAGGCCTGTCCGTCGCTCTCGATCTGGAGATCACTCCCGCGCTGCGGCGCGCCGGCATCGCCCGGGACGTGGTGCGGGTCCTCCAGGACGCCCGCAAGACCTCCGGCCTGGATATCACCGACCGCGTCGACATCCGCTGGTCGGCGGACACCCCGGCTACGGCGCAGGCCCTGCTGGAGCACGGCTCCGCCGTGGCCGCCGAGGTCCTCGCCGTGAGCTTCACGCGGGCTGCCGGTCCCGACA
>NZ_CAKJTR010000175.1:3502-10492 GCF_917627355.1 Protofrankia sp. Cj3
AGCGGTGGCTCCGCGCCGGCCGCTGGGACCGGGCATACCGCACCGGATCTCGGGCTGACCTTCTGGCTGAGCCCGGCCGGCGCGGCAGGCTGACCGGCGGCTGGCTGGTGGCAGGCTGGCCGGCGCGGCTCGGGAGACCTATTCCCGGGATGAGCGCCGAGCCTGCCGGAGCACGCCGACCGGCAACAGGGCAGCCGAGACGAGGCCGGTCACAAGGGACGCGTAGGCGAACACGGCGTCACCGAGGACCCCCATACCGAGCAGCACGGCTGAGAGCAGAGCCAAGATCCCACTGACGGTAATCATATGTGCCCGGGACGTCAGCGGAGCTGAGTCCGCGCGCTCTTCGACCGGCTAGAAATCCTGTAGTCCGCTGGAGTCCCGGCGGGCCGGTTCGATGTCGGGACCGCGGACACCGCCGTTGTCGCTTCCCCGTGCCATCGCTGCTCCCGCGCCCAGCGGCGGCCCAGGCGGGAAAGCGGACGCGGCGACGGAACTCGCGGCCGGCTGCTGTGAGCCGGCGGTGATCCCGGTCGGCGGCGGCGGGGGCGCGGACCCGGTACCGGGGTTGAGCGGCGGGCGCGGGGTACCGCCCGGACCGACCGCCGGCTGCGTCGGCATACCGTCCAGATCGCGTAGCTGCATCTCCAGGTAGGCACGCAGCCGTGTGCGGTATTCACGCTCGAAGGCACGCAGCTGCTCGACCTGGCCCTCCAGCCGGCGCTTGTCGTCCTCGAGGCCACCGAGCTGCTCGGCAACGTGTGCCCGTGCCTCGCCGATGATGCGGTCGGCGTCCGCCCGGGCTTCGCGGCGCGCACGGTCAGATTCGCTGCGGGCCTCCCGCAGCGCCTCGTCCGCCGTACGCTGCGCCAGCACGAGCGTGCGGGCCACCCGCTGTTCGATCTCGGCATCCAGTTGGGAGTTGCCGGTGCGGGCCGGGGCCTGGGCCGACGCGGGCACCGCCGGCATCACCGCGGTCGCGGCCGCGGTCGCCGGCTGCGCCGCCACAGGACGCTCGCGGGCGGCCTGCGCGGCCTGCACCGCCTGTGCGGCCTGCGCCTGGGCCTGCGCCACCTGGCGCCGCGCCTCCTCCAGCTGCCGGCGCAGCTGCTGGTTCTCCTCAAGGACCTGAGCGGGTACGCCTGGGCCGCCACCGCCCACGCGGCGTGCCTCGTCGAGCTGCCGACGCAGATCGGTGTTCTCGTCCAGAAGCCTGGTGAGCTCACTCTCGACATCATCGAGAAAGGAGTCGACCTCGTCCTCGTTGTACCCGGTGCGGAACCGAGTCGGACTGAAGACCTTGTTCTGCACGTCCTGCGGTGTCAGAGCCACGTCGCCTCCTCATGATGCGGCATTGCCGCTCCCCCGGAGAGGGCGGTCCAGCGGCAGTCTGCCGTGCGCGTTCGCCGTGCGCGCGACTTGGTCACAGCCCACCCGCGAGTCTCCGCAAGACCATGATAACAATTAAGATCAATAAGAAACCAAGGTCAAATGCAACGCTGCCCACCCGCAGAAGAGGAATAAACCGCCGGACGAATCTCAACGGAGGGTCCGTGACCGTGTACACGGTCTCAAAGACTAGTACCAGAACTCCGGCTGGTCTGAAGGTGTGGTTCAGCGAGAGCACAAGATCTATCACCGCGCGCGTAATCAGCAGCAGCAGATAGACAAGCAGCAGCGCGGAGATCACGTCACCAAGTGCACTGATGGCGGACTCTCCTGTGCCTGCGGGGACCGTGGTCCGATGACGGTTGACACATGATCATGACTGATTGTAGAAGCCACCCTCACGGATGCGCCGTTTGTCGGTCTCGGTGACCTCGACGTTATGCGGCGAGAGCAGGAACACCTTGTTGGTGACCTTCTCGATCGACCCCCGCAGGCCGAACACGAGGCCCGCGGCGAAGTCGACCAGCCGCTTGGCATCGACGTCATCCATCTCAGTCAGATTCATGATAACCGGAGTCCCGTCGCGAAACTCCTCCCCGATCTGCCGTGCCTCATTGTAACTACGCGGTTGCAATGTGGTAATACGATAGGGCGACGGCTCCTCGACCGCGGACGGCCTGCGCATCGGGACTGGGCCTGTCGGCCGGAGCTGTTCGACCGGGGGGCGACGCGGCATCGCAGGCGGCTCCTCACGTGCATCAATACGACGGACCGACCGCTCCGCGGGCATGGGCTCACGGGCGTCACGCCGGTCGTCATGACCGGCGTCGTGACCGCCATCGTCGTACTCGTCCTCGAGGTAGTCTTCGTCCTCCTCGGCCAGACCGAGGTAGACCATCGCCCTGCGCGCGACACCCATGGGCGCGACTCTAAGGGACACCACGCCGTTGACCGAACAAAGCCGTCCCGATGCGAAGGTGTGTCGCGCCTTCGGCCACCGCCTCCGCAAGGTCCCCAGACATACCCGCGCTGATCACCGACGCCTCGGGATGCCCTCGCCGAAGCACGTCCGAAACCTCACGTAACCTGGCGAAGGCCGGGCGAGCCGGCGCGCCGCGGGGCGCAACCCCCATCACCCCGGCGAGAACGAGCCCCCGGCTGCCCACCACCAGATCGCCGAGGGCGGGTATGTCCGCTGGCGACGCGCCGCCTCGACCGGCGCTGGCGCTGTGCCCGTCCAGCGACACCTGCAGACAGACGACGATCTCGCGACCGTGCGCGACCGCCGCGCTGGACAGCGCCGCGACCAACGGCGCCCGGTCGACCGACTGGACCCAGTGCGCCCACTGTGTCACCGAACGGGCCTTGTTGCGCTGGAGCTGACCGACGAAATGCCAGCAGGGCGGGGACAACGGCACGGGCGCCGGGCCCGGCGGGCCGGCCTGGCGCGGTTGGCCCACCCGGCGCCCCCGTTCGATCCCCTGGCCGGTCCCCTGATCGATCCACTGGTCGGCGCCGCGCGAGCCCGACCGCGACGCGGCCGAAACCTCACCGTCAAAAAGGTGTTTCGTCACAGCTGCCGCCTTTGGGCGAGCCTCCTGCTCCCGGTTTTCCGCGAAGTCGGTGACCCCCAGCTCACGCAGCAGCACAACATCCGCCGCCGGCCAGGTCTTGCTCACCGCGACAAGGGTGAGCTCGCCGGCCGCACGCCCTGCCGCGGCCGCCGCGACGGTGATCCGGTCACGGACGTCGGCGAGGTTGAGCCGCAGTTCCGCACGCCGGCCAGCATCCGCCAGCGGTGGCCCACCAACGGCGCTCACGACTGCTCCCGCCCACGCGGTGCCGGCGGCGGTAACATCGCCGCCGGCACCGGGCCGGACCGGCCAGAGACGCTCATAGGGCCGCTACCGACACGGACAGCGGCGGACACGGACACGACCGGCCTGGGCGCGGCCAAGCGGGCCCGGGCCGGCACCGTCCCCGACTACTTGAGAAAGTCGGGGACGTCGAGCTCGTCGTCATCCTCGGCGACCGGCCGGACCGACCGCCGCGACGTCGGATAGCTCGGCCGATGGCCCTCCCGCGGCTCCCGATACGGCGGATAGCCCTCATCGGCGCCGGACTCGGCACCGTCGCGTCGAGACATGGACCCGTCGTGACCGTAGTCTCGATCGTCGGACACATCCGTCACATGCCCGGGAGCGGACGTCCGCGGCTGGCCCGGCGAGGACGGGGCAAAAGTCGGCGAGGGGCTGTAGGCCGCCGGCGAGGAATAGGTCGGCTGCGGGTTCGTCGAGGGCTGGGACGAGGGGGTGTGTGCCGCCTGCGTCGCCACGGAAACCGGCCGCGGCTGCGGCGTGGACGCCGCGAAGACCGGCGGTGATCCGACCGTCGCCGGCGGGGCGGACGGCGTGGTGGCGGACGGCGCCACGGTCGCGCCGGGCGTGACGGCAGGCGCCCCACCGGCTCCGGCGGGGCCCGGACCGGTGGCCCCGGGCCCGGCCGGCTGACCGTTACCGGGCCGTCGGGTGCTTGCCAGGCCACGAGTCCGGCGGTCCTGGACGGTGTCGAAGCCCGCGGCGATGACCGTCACCCGGACCTCGTCGCCGAGCGCGTCGTCGATGACCGCGCCAAAAATAATGTTCGCTTCGGGATGGGCCGCGTCCGCCACCAGCTCGGCCGCGGCATTGATCTCGAACAGGCCAAGATCGGATCCGCCCGAGATGTTCAGCAGCACCCCTTGGGCGCCGTCCATGCTCGCCTCCAGGAGAGGCGAGGCGATGGCCTGTTCGGCCGCGACAATGGCGCGGTCGTCTCCGCGGGCACGCCCGATACCCATCAACGCGCTGCCCGCATGCGACATGACGGTCTTGACATCGGCGAAGTCGAGGTTGATCAGACCCGGGGTGGTAATGAGATCGGTAATGCCCTGAACACCGGAGAGCAGGACCTGGTCCGCGCTGCGGAACGCGTCCAGCACACTGATGTCACGATCCGTCATCGCCAACAGCCGGTCGTTCGGAATGACGATGAGCGTGTCAACTTCATTACGCAGGGCGTCGATTCCAGAATCCGCCTGGGTTGCCCTGCGGCGCCCTTCGAACGTGAACGGGCGGGTGACGACACCGATGGTCAACGCGCCGAGCGACCGGGCGACGTTGGCCACCACCGGCGCGCCGCCGGTGCCGGTACCACCGCCTTCCCCCGCGGTCACGAACACCATGTCGGCGCCCTTGAGGACCTCTTCGATCTCCTCGCGATGATCTTCGGCAGCCTGGCGACCGACCTCCGGGTCGGCGCCCGCGCCGAGCCCTCGGGTGAGCTCCCGGCCGACGTCGAGCTTGACGTCGGCGTCGCTCATCAGCAGGGCTTGGGCGTCGGTATTGATCGCGATGAACTCGACACCCTTGAGCCCAACCTCGATCATGCGGTTGACGGCATTGACGCCGCCACCGCCAATCCCGACGACCTTGATCACCGCCAGGTAGTTCTGAGGAGCTGCCATGCGGTGTCGGTCCTCCAGCGGCATCGGTGGGCGGACGGGGGACATGCCCCAGCCGCCCGGTGCAGCGGGGAAGGCGGCGCCGAGTGGATGGAGCGGGGAACGGCTGATGAGCTTCAACCTTCACCGTCAGCTAGACGGTTAATGTTATGTCAACTTCCAACCGTGGACCGGACAGTAGGGACGCGCAGCGCGGGGGTCAAGGACGCACCCGGCGCGTCACCCGGAACCTTTGCGTCCATCGGGTCACATCATTGCGCACCCGGGAAACGATCGCCTCCCATCCCGCAAACCGAGTACTATGCCGCGCCACCCGCCACCCCCTGACGCGTCTCAGCCTCGGGAGGTGACCACCCTTTCGAACGGAAAGATCTCGCATCCGACACGAACCACAAACGACGGCCGCGCAATGACCAGACTATGACCGCAACCACACTATGACCACAAGCACGGTATGACCACAACCACGATATGACCGCAAGCACGATATGACCGCGCTCGGCCGGCCCTCGATGCCAGCCTGCTCCACCTCCGCGCATCGGCCTGGCCAGGTCCGGCAGCCCGACCACCCGGACGCCGCTCCCTGATCGAACGCCCTCCCGCCAGCGCCTCCACGGCGGTGGTTCTCACCTGTCCGGCCTGCCATCCAGCGCCGCGAGCAGGCGCGGACCGATCTCGGTGATTGTTCCAGCGCCGAGCGTCAGCAGCAGGACGCCGTCCGGCGCGGCTGGCAGGCTCACCGACAGATCGGTCACCAGCCGATCGGTGAGTCCCGCCCACGGAACGTAGTACGTCGTCTCCGGGACGAAAATCTTCTTGGCCAGGTCACTGGCGTGCAGGCCCAGGGTGTCGTGCTCGCGGGCGGCGTAGATATCGGTGACGTACACCCGGTCGGCATCGATGAACGCGGCGGCGAAGTCATCCATCAGGGCGGCCAGCCGGCTGAACGTGTGCGGCTGGACGACAGCCCACACCTGGCGCGACTGGGCCCGCTGGCGGGCCGCCGCCAGCGTCACCAGGATCTCGGTCGGGTGATGGGCATAGTCATCAACGATCTCCAACGGGCCGCGGCGGTCAGTAGGCGCGGCCGTGCCGACCCGTTGGAACCGCCGGGCCGCCCCGGTGTAGGTCGCCAGCGTCGCAAGCGTGTCGGGCACGGCAAGGCCCAGCTCGGTGGCCACGGCAAGTACCGCGAGAGCGTTGAGGACGGTGTGGGTGCCCGGCAACGCGAGGTCGAGCGTCCCAGCCTCCTCGCCGCGGTGGCGCACTGTTGCCCGGACGCCGCCGCCCGGCGTCGCCCGCGGATCAACCGCCCGCCAGGCGCGGCCCGCGTCCAGACCGTAGTCGACGACACGCGCGTGGCCGTGCGGCAAGGCCGCAAGCACCATCCGGACACCTGGATGATCACCACAGGCGACGAGCGTCCCCCCCGCGCGGACCCGCAGGGCGAACGCGGTGAAGGCCGCGCGCACGGCCGCCTCATCGGGGAACACATCGGGATGCTCCCACTCGACGTTGGTGATCACCGCGAGAACGGGGTCGAGGTTCGCGAACGCCCCGCCGTACTCGTCAGCCTCCAGGACGAACACCCGGCCGGCGCCCACCAGCGCGTTACCGCCGAGCTGAGCGACCTCGGCACCGATGACCGCCGTCGGGTCGAGGCCCGCGGCCCGCAGCACGAGGCTGAGCATGGCGGACGTGGTGGTCTTGCCGTGCGAGCCGGCGACCGCAAGCAGGTCGTAGCCAGCGGTCAGCTCGGGCAGCCAGTCGCCGCGGCGGCGGACGGGAATCCCAGCGCGCCGGGCAGCCAGCAGCTCGGGATGATCGTCGGGGAACGCGCTGGAGGCGACCACCACGTCCACCCCGACCAGTTCCGCGGCCAGCTCGCCGGGGTCCGTGACAGCCCCCACCCGCACCTGTGCGCCAGCGGCACGCAGCGCGTCCAGACGAGGAGCGTCCTGGGCGTCACTGCCGCTGACCGCGCCGCCACGGGCAAGATGGACATGGGCGAGCGCGGACAGCCCCGCCCCCGCGATACCGAGGAATCGGACATGCTGAGAGTTCTCGCGGTTCACAGCAGGCAGTGAACACCACAGCCC
>NZ_CAKJTR010000176.1:0-9663 GCF_917627355.1 Protofrankia sp. Cj3
CACCCCCGCCCCCGCTCCGGTCGCACCTGGCCGGCGCGGGCCTGGCTGGCGCGGGGGCGGCTGGCGCGGGCCAGGCCGGCTCAGTCTCCTCGCGGCGGTGATCGCGGCGGCGTGCGTCCTGGCTGTCGTCGTTGCGGGCAAGAACAGCGGCCAGCCGGGCACCGACCGAGCGGCGGTGTCCCGACAGCTCGCGACCGAGGCGAGCGCGAGGCGCCAGGGCGACCCGAACCTGGCCGGCCAGCTCGCCGTTGCCGCATACCGGATCGCGCCGACAGCCGAGGCGCGGCGCGCCATGGTCGCGTCGTTCGTCGCCACATCCGCGGTGTCACTGCCCCAGCGCGGCGCGAAGGTACTCGATGTCGCCTGGGACGCCGATGGCCGGGCGCTCGCCGAGGCCGACGCCGACGGGCGGGTACGGTTATGGGATCTCAGCGATCGCCGCAAACCGGTTCTGACCGCCGACCTCGGCCCGGAGATGACCGGGCAGGCAAACGGCGTGGCGCTGAGCGCGGACGGCCGCCGGCTCGCGGTCGGCGGCGCCGACAACACCGCCCGGCTCTGGGCCGACCGGATGTGGGAGGGCAACGCTTCGGACGCAAGCGGGCAGCCCAGCCGGCTTGACGGACACATCAGCCCGGTCGTCCGGCTCCTGTTCGACCCCACGGGCAAACTGCTGGTGACGGCGGGCGCGGACGGGACGGTCGGGCTGTGGAACATCGCCGATCCACGGCATCCGGTATCACTGACGTTCCTGACCAACCGTGGCGGGCTGGTGACGGACATCGCGCTGCGCCCGGACGGCCGGCTGCTGGCTACCGCGGCCGTCAACGAGACGGTGCGGTTGTGGGATCTGGCCAGCCCCGGGCAGCCACAACAGATCGCCACCATGACCGGGCATGTCGGTGCGGTCGTGACAGTGGCCTTCAACCGGAACGGACATCTTGCGGTAACCGGCGGTGATGATAACACGTTGCGGCTGTGGGATCTGTCAGACCCCACCAAACCGCTGGCAGTCAGCGTCCTGGCGGTCCACTCCAACCGCGTCACCGGTGCCGCATTCGGCACGGATGGCCTGCTGGTATCCGCGGGCGCCGATGGTGCCATCGTGTTCTGGGACGCCACGGCGAAACCCGTCGAACTGACCCGGCTCATGAGCCGGAGCACCACCGCTGTCAGCCGGCTGGCGGTGTCCGGTGACGGACACGCGTTCGCGGCCGGTGGCGCGGACGGCGATCTGCGGGTGCTGTCGACCGATCCGGACACCCTCGCCCAAGCCGCCTGCGCGGATCCACGTTTCCGGCTGGACCCCGAGGGGTGGCGACGGTGGGTACCGCGGCTGCCCTATTCCGACCCCTGCCCGCGATAGCCCCTGGTCCCCAGCAGCCGGCAGACGCAGCCGTTCAGCCCCGCGATACCGCCAGGGCGGTGGTATCGCGGGCAGTCCACGCCGCCGCCGGGCACATTCACGCCACGACCGGGCCGACCCCCGCGGTGAGCTTGCCGGCAAGGTTGATGTTGGCGGTTGTCGTCTCGTTGTTCCGCGGCACCTCATGGGACCTGAACGCGATGTCCTGGCCGTTACGCACATAGAAATTGACGAACGCGGCCGTGGCCGGCCTGCGCAGGGCTTCCTTGCTTACATACAGATAGAGCGGTTTACACAACGGGATATAGGTGCCGGTCCCGGCGGAGACCACCGACGGCGAAATACACCCGCTGCCGTTGTCCAGCTCCACGCCACGAATCTTGCCGCCGTACGTCTCGAACGTCGGGAAATCAAGAAAGCCCAGCGCGTTCTTGTCCTGCGCGACGTTCTGCGCCACGCTTTCCAGCTCGACCGCGCGGTACCCGCGGACGTTGTCGCTCGCCCCGTTCACCTCCTGGTTGAAGACCTGGCCGTGGACGGACGTCGGCGCTGGGCCGAACAGCTTCACCGGCTCGTTGGGAAAGCTCGGATCGATCTGGTTCCAGCTGGTGACTGTCGAGCCCTTCTTCCAGATGTTCGTGAGCTGACTGAGCGTCAGGCAGCGCGCCCAGGTGTTCTGCGGGTTCACGATGACCGGCAGGGTGTTGTGGGCGATCTCGAACTCGGCGACCCGATCCGCGCAGCCGGGATCGCCCTTGAAGGTGGTGTTCAACGCGAAGGAGGCACCAGCGATGTCGATCTTACCCTGACACAAACGCGTGAATCCGTCGTCGGTGGATGTTGCCTCCACCCGGACCGCGACCCCGCTCTGCTGCTGTCGGAACAGCGCGTAAGCAGTTTCGGTGATCGGTGCGACCTCGCTGGAGCCGGAGGCGAGAATGACGTTCTCAGCGCGGACCGACGGCTCGCCTGGCGGGGCCACCGCCTGGCCCTGGCCCACCGCCGACGCCCCGGCCGAAGGGAGCGGGAGCGGCCCATTACCGCCACCGGCGGCCGTGACAAGTCCAGCCGTTGTGGCCGCGATCAGGACAAGAACGGCAGCCGCCACCGAAACAATCCCGCGTCGGGTGCTGACAAAGCCGGCGAACGGACGACTTTTCGTCCGGCGGCCCGCATGCGCCGCGTCGGCGAACTCAACCGGCGTGACCCGGGCTGGAACCGGGAGCGCATGCGCGGTGCTCACCGGCGGCGCGCTGACCGCAACGGGTACGCTCGGCGACGACGGGGCTCCACCGGGCCGGCTGCCCACAATCGACGGAATCACCGGTGGCGAGGTCCGCGGAACCGGCGGGACACTCAGCGCCGGCGGGACACTCAGCGCCGGCGGCTCGATGATGACTGTTTGCAGTGGGGGTACGGCCTGGCGCGCGCCCCGCGCGGCAATGAGCGCCGCGCCGAGGGCGACATCACCAGGTGAGCCGATCTCCTGTCTTCCGGCGTCCGGGAACGCTTCGGCAAGGACCCGGCCGACCAGCGGGATCCGAGCCGAGCCGCCGAGCAGCAGCAGCGCGGACAGATCCGCGGATGTCGCCGGAACCGACCGCAGTACGCGCTCGAGCACGCGGACCGTGTCGTCCACCATGGGCCGGATAAGGGACTCGAGCTCGTCCCGGGTCAGCCGCACGGACTCCGGCATGCCCACGCCACCGACCGGTGGCAGGCCAACCGGGACATCGACCACATCGTCCTCGGAGAGGATCTCCTTTGCCTGGGCGCACTCAGAGCGTAACCGGCGCAGCGCCGCCGCCGTCACGGGATCCGCGTGGTCGAGACCGGATGCGGCGCCACCAAGCTTTCGCAGTACATGGGCCACCACGATGTCATCGATTTCCATGCCACCAGCGCGGGTGATCCCGGCGGGGGTACCGGAAATCTGGAATCCGGTGGGCATCGTGGCCAGCACCGCGGCCTCGAAAGAGCCCGCGCCAAAGTCGTAGATGCCCACGAACGCCCCGGGGGCCGGCGCGCTCCGGCGGTTGAGCAGCGCGCCAACAGCGTCGGCGGAGGAGCACACCGTGATCGGGACATCGGCGTCAACCTGGCCGACGGCTTCGGCGAACAGCTCGCACCGAAACCGCGACCAGCTGGCCGGATGGGCGACGACCACGTGGTCGGGGAGCGCCTTGCGCAATCGGGCGGCCGCGGCGACGACCCAGTCGACCAGGCGTGAAACCAGTGCCTCGGGGGTGTAGGCAGCCTCACCGAGCAGCACGGGCGTCGGATCACCCACCCGTCGCGGGAAACCGCGGGCAGCCCGGCCCGGATCGGCCACCGCGCGGCGTTCGGCCGCCCGACCAGCCTGAATCTCGCCATCGGGCGATGCGTAGACGACGGTCGGAACGTCGGTTCCGCCACCGAGAGCCAAGATCTGCGGCCAGCCGTCGTCGATCGCGGCGACCACCGTGTTGGCCGAGCCCAGGTCAACTCCCAGCTGATATCCCATACCGCCCCCGAACATCGACCACGAGGTTGATCAACGAGTCAGGCCGGCACATCGATCAACGTGTTCGCCCGGATTATAAGCGCAGGACCAGCGGGCTGCTACAGCCGCATACCGCCGATCAGCAAATCAGCACGGCTGTAGCATGATCAAAAAATATCAATCACAGCCGGAAACACGCAGCACCACGGATGGACCGGCGGCGGCCTCCACGGGAACAGTGGATCACATACAGCTACCGCGAAACAACCACCGGCCGGCAATCAGCCAGCCGCACTCGTGCATTCTTTTGCCCAATCGATCCATCAACAAAAGCAATCGCACGCCACGGCGAAGTCTTTTTTCACTGAACCCACCTTCATTGATTTATCTTTTGTTAACGATTTTCGATCCGTTTACCACCCGGACAGCGCACGGTGCTGAAATCCGAGAGGCACTGAGCTGGCCCGCTCGCCCGTCACGGCCTACCGCGCCGCTCAGGGGCCGGCCGGTCCATGTGCGAGAAAGGCCGTCCCGCACGCCATTCCGTAGATAGCGAAGTTGCGTCCTGGAGGGGGCTATGGAATCTGTTGACTCGATCAATCCGAACCTGGCACGCCGCGGTTTTCTCGTGGTGTCCGGGCTGTCCGCGGCTGGAATTGCGACCGCGTCACTGCCGGCCGCGCGCGCGGGCGTCCCTCGGATCAACGGCTACCCGTTCACGCTGGGCGTGGCATCCGGAGAGCCGACATCGCACGGAATCGTCCTGTGGACCAGGCTCGCGCCGTCACCGCTGGAGCCGGGCGGCGGCATGCCCAACCGCTCCTACCAGGTGCGGTGGATCCTTGCCGCTGACGACCGCCTGACCCGTGTGATCCGTAGCGGAGAAGCACCTGCCAAACCCGAATGGTCACACAGTGTACATGTCGAGGTTGACGGCCTGCTGCCGGGACGCGACTACTACTACGCGTTCGAAGTAGCCGGTGAGCGCAGCGCCATCGGGCACACCCGCACCGCTCCCGGCGAGGGCCGCAACGTCTCCGAAGTGACCATCGCGCACGTCTCCTGCCAGAACTACGAGGAGGGCTACTACGCGGCCTACCGGGAGATCGCCCAGCAGGACCTGGACGTCGTCTTCCACGTCGGGGACTACATCTACGAACCCAATCCGAAGCCCGGCCGCCCCCGGCTGCACGCGTGCCCGGAACCGAAGGACCTCGCTGGTTACCGGCTGCGGCTCTCGCAGTACAAGACGGACCCGGACCTCCAGGCCGCGCACGCGGCCCACCCGTGGGCGGTGACCTGGGACGACCACGAGGTCGCCAACGACTACACCAGTCAGACAAACCAGGATAACGAACCACAAAATATCTTCCTGGCGCGTCGCGCCGCCGCCTACCAGGCGTACTGGGAGCACATGCCGCTCCCGAACCGAGTACGCCGCGACTACGTGCTGTACCGCCGGCTGCGCTACGGCAACCTGGCCGAGTTCGTCATCCTTGACACCCGCCAGTACCGCGACGCTCACGCGTGCAACAGCAACGGTGTCAACAGCGGACAGATCGTCAGCTGCACCGAGAACCAGGACCCGGCCCGGAGCATCCTGGGCGCGCCGCAGCGTGACTGGTTGTTGAAGGGATTCACGAACGCGGGCGCGCGGTGGAACGTGCTTGTCCAGCAGATCCTGATGGCCCAGCTGGACCTCGCCCCCGGCCCGCTCCACTTCTGGAGCGAGTTCTGGGACAGCTACGCGGCCGAGCGCCGCACGGTCCTGCAGGCCATGCACGACCGGAAGGTCTCCAACCCGGTCGTGCTGACCGGCGACATCCACGCGTTCCTCGTCAACGACCTGCATACGGACTTCCGTGACCCGGACTCGCCCGTGGTCGGGACCGAGCTCGTCGGCACGGCGATCAGCTCGGTTCTCCCGGCGCCGTTCCCGACAATCATCAGGAACGCCCTCCCCCTGAACCCGCACATCAAGCAGTTCCAATCCGACTACCGCGGGTATATTCTGTCCACAATCAACCGCGATGTCTGGACGGCGGAGCTGCGGGCCGTGCGGGACTTCACCAAGCAGGATTCCGACGTGTTCCAGTACAGCACGTGGGCAATCGAGAACGGCAGGCCAGGAGCGGTGCAGGCCTGACCGCCAGCCGGTGGGCACGCATCAACGATCTTTCCAGGCCGCTGCGCCGATAGCGGTCTCGGCGATCGCGCACGCGGCGTAAAACGTCCCGTCCGGGCTCCGGCGAAACCGGCCGTCGGCCCGGACGGGAGGGAAAAGCGGCTGTCCCGTCCGGACAAGCCGTACCGATCCGCGTCAGAAATCAGGCACGCCGACGGCACCCGGCCGGGAGAACGGCGCCAGCCGCGTCAGCAGGCCGCGAACCTCTGCCGCGGCCGCGGCGATGGTCTCCTCGGGCATGCCCGGGGAGACCCCCTCCAGCAGGACCTCCAGGGCGGAGAGCCGTTCGACGATCTCAGCCATCAGATCAAAGTCCCGGACCCGGGCACGGGCAAGCTCCGCAACCCGCTCGTTCTTCTCGAACAGCTCGACGAACACCGTGACCTTCGCACGCAGCAGCCATGGGTCAAAGGGCTTGGCGATGTAGTCGACCGCGCCGACAGCGTAGCCGCGGAAGGCGTGGTGCGGTTCCCGATCGATCGCGGTGAGGAAGATGATCGGCGTGTCCCGCGTCCGGCCACGTTGTTTGATGCGATGAGCGGTTTCGAAACCATCCATCCCCGGCATCTGGACGTCGAGCAGAATCACCGCGAAATCATCCACCAGGAGACGTTTGAGCGCCTCCTCGCCCGAGCCCGCGGTGACCAGTTCCTGGTCGAGGGATGCGAGGATCGCCTCGAGGGCCATCAGGTTGTCCGGCCGGTCGTCCACCAAAAGGATCTTGCTGCGCGGGCGTTCC
This sequence comes from Protofrankia sp. Cj3, assembly GCF_917627355.1. Classification (NCBI taxonomy): domain Bacteria; kingdom Bacillati; phylum Actinomycetota; class Actinomycetes; order Frankiales; family Frankiaceae; genus Protofrankia; species Protofrankia sp. Cj3. The sequence goes on from NZ_CAKJTR010000176.1 coordinate 6,773, forward strand.
GCGCCGTGTGCCTCTTCACCGCTCCCGGTGTCCGTATGATCACTCTTGCATTCAGTCACCGCCCGCATCCTCCTTCACGCCGCGCCGCCGGCGGGGCATAGCTTCGAGCTCAACGGTACAAATGACTTCCGCCGTACTTCCCGATGCCACCGGCCTCGCTCGGTGGAAGTATCACCGAACCGAGCCAACCGCAATGAGACCGTCGGAGGACGCCGGATGTCCCCGGGGGAGCCAGCCTTTCATCCCCGCCTCACCCGCTCCGACGCACCCCGCTGACAGGCCCGGCGCTCCCCGGGCGGCGGCCCGGGGAAACCGCGGAAAACCGTGATCGCTACGCCGCCACCGGGGAGCCTCGCTCAGCCTCTGGGGGACTACAGATGAGACCGCATGGTGTCGAGCAGATGGTCAAGATCAACTGGCTTGGTGATGTAGTCAGTCGCCCCGGCCTTGAAGCTCTTCTCCCGGTCCCCCGGCATCGCCTTGGCGGTCAGCACCACGATGGGAAGAGCGGCGAACGCGGGCATCTGCCGGATCGCCGTCGTGGTCTCGTTCCCGTCCAGCCCAGGCAGCATCACGTCCATCAGAACAAGATCAATTGACAAGCCCTCCTGCTGGAGCAGCCGGATCGCGTCATGGCCGTTATCCGCGTACAGAACCCGCATTCCGCGCATCTCCAGGGCGCTGGTCAACGCGAAGACGTTGCGGACGTCATCGTCCACGACAAGTACGGCCGAGCCGGCCAGCGGGTCGGACTCGTCCAGGCCCACCGTCACCGCCGGGCCGCCCAGCTCCGCGGGCAGTTCGGTGAGGAACGGCGTGCCCGCCGGGTCGGTGTCCGCGTCGGAGCGGAACGAGCCACGTACCCGGACGCCCGACAACTGGAACTCCGCCAGCCCGGGTGTCCATGCGCCGCCACCACCGATAGCCGGCCGAACGCCGGTGGGCGGCGTCCCGGCAACGATCGTCGCCCTGTCGTCAGCCAGCCGCCAGCGCCCTGCCGCCCCGCCGGTCTCGGCGAGCATGATGATTTCCTCGCTGTCTCCGGGACTGGCCGACGGAAGCACTTCGGACGGCATCACCGAGGGGACGTACAGCGTGAAGGTGCTGCCCAGACCGACTGTGCTCGCGACGCCGATGGATCCGCCGAGCAGCCTCGCAAGCTCCTTGCTGATGGACAGCCCGAGCCCGGTGCCGCCGTAGCGCCGCGACGTCGTCCCGTCCGCCTGCTGGAACGCTTCAAAGATCATAAGAAGCTTGTCGGCGGCCACCCCGATACCGGTGTCGGAAACGCTGAACGCGAGCACGACCGGCGCGGACGACAGGACCGACGTGGTGAAGGCGACATCGGCCGAGGCGACCGTCACGTCCAAGCGCACCTCCCCGGCATCGGTGAACTTCACCGCGTTGGACAACAGGTTCTTCAGCACCTGCTGGATGCGCTGCTCGTCGGTGACGAACTCCTCCGGGACATCACCCGCGACGGTCACCTCGAAGGACAGGCCCTTCTCCTCGGCCATCGGGCCGAATACCTGCGCGACCGCGTCGCAGAGAGTGATGGTACGGACTGTCGCGGCCTCCACGGCCATCTTGCCGGCCTCGACTTTCGAGAGATCGAGAATGTCGTTGATAAGCCCGAGCAGTTCTGAGCCAGCCGAGTGGATCGTCTCGGCGAAATCGATCTGCTTGGCGGTGAGGTTCGCCTCCGGGTTGTCAGCCAGCAGCTTCGCCAGCAACAGCAGGCTGTTGAGCGGTGTGCGCAGCTCGTGACTCATGTTCGCCAGGAATTCCGTTTTGTACTGGGATGACAGCGCGAGCTGCTCGGCCTTCTCCTCCAGGCCGATCCGGGCCATTTCGATTTCGCCGTTCTTCTCCTCCAGCAGCGCGGCCTTCTCCTCCAGCTCGTTGTTGGTGCGCTGGAGCTCGACCGACTGCGAGCGCAGCTCCTGGGTGAGCCGCTGGGACTGGGCGAGCAGCTCCTCCGTCCGCGCGTTTGCCATGATCGTGTTCAGGACGACGCCGATGGTGCCGACCAGCTGGTCGACCAGATGCAGATGCAGCTCGGAGAAGGTGCTGAACGAGGCGAGCTCGATGACGCCGAGTACCTGATCCTCGAAGATCACCGGGGTGACGACGAGATCACTCGGTGGCGCGTCCCCGAGGCCGCTGCGGATACGCAGGTAGCCGGCGGGGACCTGCTCCACCCGGATACGCTTCTTCTCCGCCGCGGACTGACCGATGAGTCCCTCACCGAACAGGAACGTGCCGTCGGAGCGCTTACGCGGCGCCGAACCGTAGCCGGCGACGTGTCGCAGCTTGTCGCCCTCGATGAAATCGAGCAAGTAGACCGTACCGAGCTGGGCACCGACCGCCGGGGTCATCTCACTAATGATCATCTGGCAGACCGCGTACAGATCACGCTGGCCCTGCATCTTGCCGCCGATCCGGGCGATGTTCGACTTCAGCCAGTCCTGCTGGGCGTTCTTGTCGGTCGTCTCCCGCAGATTGGCGATCATCTGGTTGATGTTGTCCTTGAGCTCGGCGACCTCGCCCTCGGCCTCCACCGTGATGGAGCGGGTGAGATCACCGCGAGTGACCGCGGTCGACACCTCGGCAATCGCCCGCAGCTGTGTGGTCAGCGTGGAGGCGAGCTGGTTGACGTTGTCGGTGAGCGCCTTCCAGGTACCGTCCACCCCGTCGACCGTTGCCTGGCCCCCGAGCTTGCCCTCAACACCGACTTCCTTGGCCACCCGGGTGACCTCGTCCGCGAACGACGACAGCTGGTCGACCATCGTGTTCACGGTGTCCTTCAACTCGGCGATCTCACCCTGCGCCGACACCGTGATCTTCTGCGACAGGTCACCGCGGGCCACCGCCGTGGTCACCAGCGCGAT
>NZ_CAKJTR010000177.1:0-608 GCF_917627355.1 Protofrankia sp. Cj3
TGTGGAGCCCTTGCCGATCATCTGATCGTCCTTCGTCGATAGCGCACGTGACCTGGTGACGATGTGGCCATGTCCCTGGCCCCGGCCGCGAACACCCACATGTGGCCGCAAACCGGCAGGAGCTCTCCCGAGCAACGCTTCGTACTCACGACTGCCCCCGTGCAGGAACTCAACCCAGCTGGCATGACTACGCAGGCGCGAACTCTAGCAGGACATCGAGTGCGCATCTACGGCATTTTTTGCTTCTTCCATCAATATTTTCGGAACAGCTGGGTCCCGATCTCCGCACACGACGAAATACTGCTGACAGTAATGAAAGACCACTCATAGAGTGACAGAGGCATGGTGCGCCCATAGGGATATCCGCCGCGGCTGGAACGGCCACGGGGAGCTGCTCGCCCGGCTCTTCGCTGGTCGGGCTCTTCGCTGGTCATGTCGCCGGACAGGCCTGATCGCGGTGGGCCGCACGGTGGGCCCGGCTCGCTCCGCCCACTGGCTCCACGCCTGCTTCCCGCGGGCACACGAACAACAGGGGCATGGCCGGGACGAATCGTCCTGGCCATGCCCCTGTTGTCGGCACTGCCCCCCGGGGGTTGCTGCCCCCGGGG
>NZ_CAKJTR010000177.1:1015-4784 GCF_917627355.1 Protofrankia sp. Cj3
CTGTCCCCGGATCGTCGGCGGTGAGCCCGATCAGGCGGAAGGCTCCGAGCCGACGATCGACACGAACGACACGCACTCGCCGGGCCCGCCGCCCAGGTTGTGGGTCATGCCGAGCTTCTTGCCCGCGGCGACCGTGGAGATCGTGCGCTCCGGCGGAGCCTCGCCGCGCAGCTGCAGCCAGCACTCGAACATCATCCGGAGGCCGGACGCCCCGATCGGATGCCCGAAGGCCTTCAGGCCACCGTCCGGGTTCACCGGCAGGTCACCGGTGAGGTCGTAGGTGCCGGCGAGCACCTCCTTCCAGCCGAACCCGCGCTCGGCGAAGCCGAGGTCCTCCATGAGGACGAGCTCAGTCGGGGTGAAGCAGTCGTGCACCTCGGCGAGGGCGATCTCAGCCCGCGGGTCGGTCACGCCGGCCTGGGCGTAGGCGTCCGTGGCCGAGGCGACGACTTCGGGGAACGTGGTGTAGTCGTAGTCCGGGTCGGAGTTGCCGGTAGCCGGTCCGGCGATGAACGACAGCGCCTTGATATAGATCGGCTTGTCGGTGTAGCGGTGGGCGTCCTCGGCCCGCACCACGATGGCCGCGGCCGATCCGTCGCTCACACCGGAGCAGTCGAAGATGCCCAGCGGGCCGGCGACCAGCGGCGCGTTGCAGATAACGTCCTTGGCCACCTCCTTGCGGAACTGCGCCCGGGGGTTCTTCGCGCCGTTGACGTGGTTCTTCCAGGCGATACGGGTCAGGACATCCTTCATCTCGTCGGTGTCCACGCCGTACTTCTTGGCGTAGGCAGGCGCGAGCAGGCTGAAGTTCGCCGGTGCGGTGGTGTCCGAGCCGGTCCCGTCGGATGGCGGGGCGGAGCCGACCAAGCCGGAGAACCCGGAGTCCTTGAGCTTTTCCACACCGATCGCCATGGCGATGTCGTAGGCGCCGCTGGCCACCGCGTAGCAGGCGTTGCGCAGCGCCTCCGAGCCGGTGGCGCAGTAGTTCTCCAGCCGGGAGACCGGCTTGTAGGGCAGCCGCAGCGGACGCGAGAGCGTCAGCCCGGAGTTGCCCGAACCCATCGTGCCGAGCCAGTAGGCGTCGACGTCGTCCCGGGAGAGCCCCGCCGAGGCGTAGGCCGCCTGGGAGGACTCGATCAGCAGGTCGTCGACGGAGGAGTCCCAGCGTTCCCCGAACGACGTGCAGCCCATGCCGACGATGGCAACCTTGTCCCTGATCCCGCGTGACGCCATCTCAGGCCTCCTGCCCATCGGTACCGCCCGCGGCCCGCACCGGGCGGGCCTTCCAGAAGTAGTTGTGGATGCCCCGCGCGGTGTTCACCTTGCGGAAGGTCATCTCGACCCGGTCACCGATGGCGACGCTGTCCGGGTCGACGTCGGTCAGCTCACACTTGAACCGGCCGCCGCCGTCGATGTCGATAACCACCGCGACCAACGGCGGGCTCGGGGTGAAGGCAAGCCGGTCGATCGTGAAGGTCGCCACCGTGCCGTAGGTGTCGGCGAGGCGCTGCGGCGTCATGTGGTCCACCGCACCGCACGCCCGGCAGACCCGGGCGGGCGGCAGATGCCGGGTGCCGCACTCGTCGCAGCGGGAGCCGGTGAAGCCGTACTTCCAACCGGCGTTGCGCTCGGCCGGCGGGGCGGCGTAGGCGTCCGGGTCGGGACGCCGGGGTGGTTCGGTCGAGAGCCGGCCCCGCCAGGTGAGGAAGTCGGCGTACCGCAGGGTGTCCCGCCCGCCGGCGATCTGTGTCGCCACCGAGAGCGCGGGCCGGCGGGCGGCCAGGGCCTCGGTGGTACGCAGCGCCACCGCGGTCGCGCCGTCCCCGAGGACGACGACGACGATCGTCCTGCCCGCCTCTGCCCTGTCGAGGGTGTCGGCGAGCAGCAGACCGGCGTGGGCGGTCCCGGTGTTGCCGACGCTCTTGGCCAGCCCATCGACGAGGGCGTCAGCCCGTGCGCCCGCGCGCTTGGTGAAGGAAGCCACGGAGCGCGCGTGCAGGCCGGTCACGATGAGGTGATCGATCTGGTCCGGGGTCAGGTCGATCTGCTTGAGCAGATCGGCGAAGGCCCGGTCGGCGAGCGGCACGTAGATCGACTCACCGAACCGCTCCTCCCAGACCCGCGAGTGGTCGTCCCCTGGGACGCGCCACCGGTCGAGGAACTCCTCGGTGGCCGAGGCACTCGCGAGAATTTCGGCGATCACCGGCGCGTCCGCGGTGCCCGGCCCGACGAGCAGCGCCGCCGCGCCGTCACCGCCGTCACGCTCGTCCGCGCCACCGGGAAGGCCGGTGCGGATGTCCGACAGCACGACCAGCGTCGGCTCCGTCGCCGCGTTCGCGGCCAGCAGCGCCCCCACGCCAGACCGCACCGAACCGATCATGTCGACCGCGAGTACGGATTCGTCCAGTCCCAGGGCGGCATGGATGGCCGTGGCATTGGTCTTGTCCAGGTAAGCCGGCGCCGTCGTGGCGAAGTAGAGCTGCTTGGGACCGGACGCGTGTGGGCCGGCGGCAGCCGCGGACCCCCGCAGCGCGGCCCTCGCCGCTTCCACGCCCAGGGACGTCGTGTCCTCGTCGTAGGAGGCCACCGTGCGTGTGCCGGAACCCCCACGGGCACCAAGCGTGGCAGCCACGGCCTTGCGCTGGAGCCGGTGGTAAGGCAGGTAGGCGCCGTAGGCAAGTAGACCCGACATCGTTCTCCCGACGCAGTGTGGCGGAGCTGACCGCTCTGTCGTGGCGGACGTGGGCGAGACTCGGCACTTCCGCGTGACGGCAGAGGACATGTAATGAGTCAGATGCTTGCACGATTTCTGGTAGTGGGCAAGCAACCGCGAAGGCCGCCCGCCAACCGACGGGAGGCCGCGGGCGCGGCAATCCTTACATCCAAAATAGTTATATGATATGACGCCAACAGGGACCCGCCAGAGAGGAGCACGGCAGATGACCGAGGCACTTGAGGGCAAGGTCGCCATCGTGACTGGCGCCGCCCGCGGGATCGGGGCCGCCATTGCCGCCGCGCTCGCACAGGCGGGTGCCGCGGTGGCCGTAGCCGATCTCGACGGCGCCGCCGCGGCCGCGGCCGCGGACACACTGACCGCCGACAAGCCGGCCGGCCGCGCCCTCGGCGTCACCCTCGACGTCACCGACACGGCAAGCGTGCTCGCCGCGGTCGAGGGGGTGCGGGCAGAGCTCGGCGAGATCGACATTCTCGTGAACAACGCCGGGGTCGATGTGATCGGCCCGTTTGTCGACAGCGACGAGACAACCTGGCGACGCCTGGTGGACGTCAACCTGCTCGGCACCATCCGCTGTAGCCGGGCGGTCCTCGACAGCATGGTGGAACGCCGGTCAGGACGCATCATCAACATCGCGTCGGACGCCGGGCGGGTCGGATCATCCGGCGAGGTGGTCTACTCCGCCACCAAGGGCGGGGTCATCGCGTTCGCCAAGGCACTCGCGCGCGAGGTCGCACCCAGCGGGATCACAGTCAACGCCGTCTGCCCCGGCCCGACCGACACCGCCCTGCTCGACCAGGTCGCCGAGGTCAGCCAGCGCCTCTACGACTCGCTTGCGCGAGCCGTCCCGATGAAGCGGATCGGGCAGCCCACCGACATCGCCCCGGCCGTTGTCTTCCTCGCCTCCCCCGCCGCCGGCTACATCACCGGACAAACACTGTCAGTCAGCGGTGGATTGACGATGAGCTAAGAGCACCCGAGGATAGGGCGTTCGATCAGCGAGCGGCTCATCCGTGCCCGATCCGGCAAGGCGGC
>NZ_CAKJTR010000177.1:4888-10140 GCF_917627355.1 Protofrankia sp. Cj3
GCGGCGGATTGACGATGAGCTAAGAGCACCCGAGGATAGGGCGTTCGATCAGCGAGCGGCTCATCCGTGCCCGATCCGGCAAGGCGGCGGAGGAAGGCGCCCTGGTGCTGGGCGCCGACTGACGACAACGCGGCCGGGCGGGACGCGGGGAGCCGCGAGCCGGACAGTCCTATCCTCGGGCGCTCTAAGGACGCCCGGCTACAGGCGTGCGCACCAGCCCCGCGACGCCTGTTCCGCCGCTCAGTCCATACCTTGCCGAATTAGCTTACTAATTATATTCTCTTTTAGAATATCGCCTGTAGCCAGGAGCTGCCGTGAACTTCGCCTTCAGCGAGGAGCAGGAAGAGCTACGCCGCACCGTGCGTGACTTCCTGGAGGATCTTTCTCCGGAATCCGAGGTCCGGCGTCTCATGGAAACCACCGAGGGTTACGACTCGGGCGTGTGGACGAAACTGGCGGGCGAACTCGGCCTGACCGGCCTCGCCATCCCCGAGGAGCACGGCGGTGCCGGCTACGGCTTCGTCGAGGTGGGCATCGTTCTGGAGGAGGCGGGTCGCGCGCTGCTGTGTGCGCCGTACTTCTCCACGGTCGTCCTCGCGGCGACAACGCTCGTCGCGAGTGGTGACGACGCCGCGCAGAAGGACTTCCTGCCGGGCATCGCCAGCGGCGACATCCGCGCCACGCTTGCGTTCACCGAGGAATCCGGCCGCTGGGACGCCGACGGGATCACACTTCCCGCGACCCGCAGCGGCAACGAGTGGCGGCTGAGCGGGTCCAAGACCTACGTGCTTGACGGCCATACCGCCGACCTCGTCCTGGTAGCGGCCCGCACCACCGCTGGAGTCAGCCTGTTCGCTGTGCCCGGTGACGCGCCCGGTCTCACCCGGACCGCCCTGCCGACCATGGACCTCACCCGCAAGCAGGCCCGGCTCGACTTCGACAACACCCCCGCCAGGCTGATCGGTGCCGACGGCGACGGCGCAACGGTTCTCCCGCGCGTTCTCGACACAGCGGCCATCGGCCTCGCCGCCGAGCAGGTGGGCGGTGCCCAGAAGGTCCTGGAGATGGCCGTCGAGTACGCCAAGATCCGGGTACAGTTCGGCCGGCCCATCGGTTCCTTCCAGGCCATCAAGCACAAGTGCGCGGACATGCTGCTCGACGTGGAGTCGGCCAAGTCCGCCGCGTACTACGGCCTGTGGGCGGCAGCCGAGAGCAACGACGAGCTGCCGGTCGTGGCCAGCGTGGCCAAGTCCTACTGCTCGGACGCGTTCTTCCACTGCGCTGCCGAGAACATCCAGGTACACGGCGGCATCGGCTTCACCTGGGAGCATCCCGCCCACCTCTACTTCAAGCGGGCCAAGACCTCGCAGCTCCTGCTCGGCGACCCCGCCTACCACCGCGAACAGCTCGCCCAGCGGATAGGCATCTAGGGCCGCCGGCCGCGTGACCGCGGTTCTGTTCGCGCGGCCGGAGACCTCGGGCGAGCTCAGCCGAAGGGCGTCCGCCGGCGACGCCACAAGCGTGTGCGACCAGACACCTCCCTGTTACCCGGCGACGCAGATCGAGCATCGATCAGCTAGATTATTGTCCAAGCGACCGCGCAGGGGACACCTCTACTCACCCGCCTCCGGCACCCAACGCCGGGTCACCACTCCCGTTCCGCGGCGGTGCCAACGAGCAGGAGGAATCCATGGCGACCGAAGACCGGGTCCGTGTGCCCAAGGCCGGCGAGATCGTCGCCAGCCATCTGCGCCGGCAGATCATCCTAGGCAAACTCGACGAGGGGACAGCGCTTCCGTCCGAGGCGGTTCTCATGGAACGCTTCGGGGTCTCTCGGCCAACCCTACGCGAGGGGTTCCGGGTCCTGGAGTCGGAAGGGCTGATCAGCGTACGCAGAGGCGCCCGCGGCGGCGCCCGCGTGCACCTGCCGACCGGGGACACCGCAGCCCGGTACGCGGGTGCGATCCTCCAGTACCGGGGCACCACGCTCGCGGACGTCTACGAGGCACGCGCGCTGCTGGAGTCCCGCGCCGCGGGCCTGCTCGCCGACCGGCACGACGACGATGACCTCACGCGGCTCAACGAGACGCTGGCCAAGTGCCAGGAAACCCTCGACGACCACGAACAGTTCATGTTCATCGATGCGGAGTTCCACCTCCTCGTCGTCGAGCTGGCGGGCAACCGGACGCTCCGGCTGCTGGTCGGGATGCTGTACCGCATTGTCGAGTCCGCCACTATGTCCTCGCACATGGCGCGCGTCAGCAACCCCGACCAGCAGCAGACCCTTGTCGGCAAGGCACATCGGGCCAACACCAAGCTCGTCCAGCTCATCCGCAATCACCAGACCGAGGATGCGGAGGCCTTCTGGCGCCGGCACCTCACCGCCGTCGGCAAGATCCTTCTGGAGGACGCCGACAAGCAGACCGTCCTCGATCTCCTGAGCTGAGTTCCACGTCCAAGGGTGCCAAAGCGCCCGGTGGCCTCTGTCTTTCACTGAGCTCGGTGGCGGGGCTGGCCTTGACCAAACGTGGCCGAACAGGTCGTACAAGCGCCGCTGGTCTGCGCCCCCGGCGGTGAGCACCCGTTCCTGACCCGACAACGTAGGTGACATATGCTGTCAGTGTTGTAGTCGGGTGATGAGGAGGCCGGATGACCTGGTCGATCATCGTGGTTGAGCCGGCACTGTCGTGGCTGCACGCACTCCGTCGCGGCGACCGCCGGACGCTCCTACTGATCAGCCAGGCAATCCAAGCGCTCAGTATCGAGGGTCCGGCCCTCGGCCGGCCCCTCGTCGACACGGTGCGGGGATCCCATCTGGCCAACCTGAAGGAGCTACGACCCGGGTCGGCGGGAGCGAGCGAGGTACGTCTCCTGTTCGTGTTCGACCCGCAGCGCCAAGCGGTGATCCTGGTCGGCGGCGACAAAGCCGGCACCTGGCAGAGCTGGTACCGCAGTGCGATCCCGCTCGCCGAGGCGGCGTACGCCGACCACCTCCGGCGGATGGAGAAAGGAGAAGACCGATGAGCGACCACCGGGCCGACCCGGACGCGCGCTCCTGGGAGGAGCTCACCCGGGAGTTCGGGTTCACCGACGCGGAACACGCTGAGATCGACGCCGGCGCGCAGCGGATGATCGCCGAGGCTCGTGCTTTCCGTCTGGCCGAGGTGCGTCGGCGTCAGCACACCACCCAGGTCGAGGTGGCCACGGCGATGGGCGTGACCCAGGCGCGGGTGTCCCGGATCGAGAAGGGGCAGCTGGAGCGGAGCGAGGTCGACACCCTCGCCGCCTATGTGCAGGCACTCGGCGGGAAACTGAAGATAATCGCTGACTTCGGGGACGAGTCATTTGTCCTCGGGTGATGCCGACGCTCGGCGCTGCGCCGGGACTCTCATGTCGGGCTGAAGGGTTCCGGCTTGTCGGAGACAACGGACCGGAAGCTCTCCACCTGATCCGTGTGTTTCCCTTGACCAGGGCGGCCACCCGCCTGCTGGCCGAGATCCGCGAGCAGGGCTATCCGGATAAGCAGCACCCTGCTCGTGTGCCACCTCCCAGCAGGGACACCCCGACCCCGCACGCGTCCCGCCGTCCCCACGTCACCGGGTCGACTGGCTTATGATCAGGCACGAGAACCTGCCCGATCACCGGCGGTGGCACCGAGACGACCTGGTCGCAAGCTGTCCGCAGATGACCGTCCTGGCCGCCCAGGTACGCGCGTTTACCTCCTACCCACCGAGCGCCGCAGCGAAGACCTCGACACGTGGATCAAAACCGTGCGGGACGACGACCCGCCCTGCATACTGTCGTCGCCAGCCTCGAGAACGACCACGAGGCGGCGACCCGCAAGGGCGGCGTCGGGTTCGCTCCGAACCTCGCGACCTACGACAGCACCGACGACGTGCTGGTCATCGACCCGCGGCCAGGCAACGCAACATCCAACAACGCTGCGGACACCATCGCCACCCTGACCCGGGCTGCCGCAACGCGACCGTCGCTCCCCGCCCTGCCCCGCCATACCCAACCGCGGCCGGCGTCAGACGATGCCGGCCGCCCGCAGCGCCCGCACCTGCGCCGGTTCGTAGCCGAGGTCCGCGAGCACCCCGTCGGTGTGCTCGCCCAGCGCCGGCACCGGCCCCATCCGCACCGACCACTGCGGCGAGATCGGCGGCGGCAGCAACGCGCGCAGCGGGCCGACCGGCGAATCGATCTCACGCCACCGGTCCCGAACCGCCAGCTGCGGATGCCTGACAAGATCGGTCACCGAGTTCAGGCGCGCATTGCCGATCCCCGCCTTGTCCAGCTGGGCCTGGGCGTCGGCCAGGAGCTGTCCACCCGCCCACTCCCCCAGTACCGCGTCGACCCTGGGCCGGTCCCGGACCCGGTCGGCGTTACCGGCCAACGACGGATCCGTGACAAGATCCGAGCGGCCGAGCACATCCTCGGCGAGGCGTTGCCATTCACGGTCGTTCGTCGTCCCCACCACGAGTACCTGATCGTCGGCGGTCCGATAGGCGCCGTAGGGCGCGACCGACGGCGAGCTCACACCGTTGGGCTCCTGATCGAGACCAGTGCCCAGCGTGTAGTAGAGGGGATACCCCATCCACTCGGCCGCCGCGTCGAACAGGCTGACCGAGATCTCCGCCCCCGTGCCGGTACGGCCTCGCGCGAGGAGAGCGGCCAGGACACTGGAGTACGTGTACATGCCGGCGGCGACATCGGCGAGCGGGATGCCCGGCTTCGCCGGCTGCCCGGGGAACCCGGTCACCGAGCATGACCCGGTCTCGGACTGCACGAGCAGGTCATAGGCGCGCTTCGCGGCCAGTGGCCCACCCTCCCCGTAACCGGAGATGTCGACGGCCACGGCCCGCGGATGGCGTTCCAGCACCTGATGGGCGGCCACGCCGAGCCTGGCGGCGGCACCGGGCGCGAGGTTCTGCACGACGACGTCCGCGCGCTCGATCAGGCGTGCGAGGACCTCGGCGCCCGCGGGTTTCTTCACATCGAGCGCGAGCGACTCCTTGCCCCGGTTGAGCCAGACGAAGTGGGCGCCCATGCCGTTCATGGCCTGGTCGTAGTCACGGGCGAAGTCGCCACCGCGCGGGTTCTCGACCTTCACGACCCGGGCGCCGAGATCCGCGAGATGCCGGGTGGCGAGCGGAGCGGCGACAGCCTGCTCCAGGCCGACCACGAACAGGCCCGCCAAGGGTGCGCAAGGCTGTCTCTTATACACATTTCCGAGCCCACGAGACATCTCT